>JAQXMV010000177.1 GCA_029013165.1 Oscillospiraceae bacterium
CAGGGCGACAAGAGCCTGCTGCTGATCAACGCAGGTATGGCGCCGCTGAAAAAATATTTCACCGGAGAGCTGACGCCGCCGAGAAAGAGAATGACCACCTGTCAGAAGTGCATCCGGACGCCGGATATTGAGCGTGTGGGTATCACCGCGCGCCACGGCACCTATTTTGAGATGCTGGGTAATTTCTCTTTCGGTGATTATTTCAAGCACGAGGCCACTGCCTGGGCCTGGGAATTCTGCACCAAGGTGATGGAAATGCCCGAGGACAAGCTCTGGGTCACGATCTATGAGGAGGACGACGAGGCTTTTGACATTTGGACGAAAGAGGTCGGCGTCAGGCCCGAAAGAATCAAGCGTCTGGGCAAGGAGGATAACTTCTGGGAGCACGGCGCCGGTCCCTGCGGCCCCTGCTCGGAGATATACTTTGACCGCGGCGAAAAATACGGCTGCGGCTCACCGGACTGCGGCCCCGGCTGTGACTGCGACCGATATACCGAGTTCTGGAACCTGGTTTTCACACAGTTCAATAACGACGGAAACGGCAACTATGAAAGACTGAAAAGCTGCAATATCGACACGGGTATGGGCCTTGAACGCCTTGCCTGCATTATGCAGGATGTTGATAACCTCTTCGAGGTTGACACCGTGCAGAACATCATGAAGCACATCATTTCCATTGCCGGCGTCAAATATCATGAGGACGAAAAGAAGGATATTTCCCTGCGTGTGATCACCGACCATATCAGAAGCACCACCTTTATGATCGGCGACGGCGTTATGCCCTCCAATGAGGGCAGAGGCTATGTGCTTCGCCGTCTGCTTCGCCGTGCGGCTCGCCACGGCAAGCTCCTGGGAATCAACAGAACCTTCCTCTATGAGGTTTGCGACACCGTCATTGAAGAAAACAAAAACGCCTATCCCAACCTTGTGGAAAAGCGTGATCTGATCGTCAAGGTCATCAAGGCCGAGGAGGAAAACTTCGCCCGCACCATCGACACGGGTCTGAGCCTGCTGGAAAGCGAAGTTGCCGCTATGCAGGGTACGGTTCTCGGCGCCGAAGAGGCTTTCCGCCTCCAGGATACTTTCGGCTTCCCCATTGACCTGACCAAGGAATTGCTGGCAGAAAAGGGCCTCACCGTTGACGAAGAGGGCTTCCGCCGTCTCGTGGAGGAAAACAGAATCCGCACCCGCGCCGCCAGAAAGGACGCAGGCGCCGAGGCATGGAAAGGTACCGGCAACATTACCAAGGGCATCGCCGACACGAATTTTGTGGGCTATGACACCCTTGATTGCGACGCCACGCTGGTTGCTATTGTCTGCGACGGCGAAAAAGCGGATTTCCTGCCGGCTGACAAGGAGGGCACTCTCGTCCTGGACACTTCCTCATTCTACGGAGAGGGCGGCGGTCAGGTTGGCGATACCGGCGTCATCAGATTCGGCAACAGCGTCTTTGAAGTGACGGCCACCACCAAAACCGGCGACGGCGTCATTCTTCATCACGGTGTTATTACAGAGGGTGACGGCGTTGCCGTGGGCGACTCGGCTCACTGCATGGTTGACCGGGCAAAGCGTGAGGCGATCATGCGCAACCACACCTCGGCTCATCTTCTCCAGGCGGCTCTTCGTGCTGTGCTGGGCACGCATGTGGAGCAGGCAGGTCAGCTCGTGGACAGTCATATCGTCCGCTTTGACTTCGTTCATTTCTCGGCCATGACTGAGGAGGAAATCAGCGCCGTGGAGACAAAGGTCAACGAGGCCATTCTCTCTGCCGTCGATGTCATGGTGAAAGAAATGCCCATTGAAGAGGCCAAGGCCATGGGTGCCATGGCTCTCTTCGGTGAAAAATACGGCGATGTGGTTCGCGTGGTCAAGGCCGGCGATTTCTCCACGGAGCTTTGCGGCGGCACCCATGTGGCCAATACCGGCAATATCGGTCTGTTCAAGATTGTTTCCGAGGTCTCCGTTGCGGCAGGCGTCAGAAGAATCGAAGCAGTTACCGGTCTGAATGTCATGGCCTATATTGACTCCAAGCTGTCGCTGATTGCTGACACGGCCGTCGCCATGAAAGCGGCCAACACCAACGATATTGCCGCTAAGGCAGCCTCCCTTGTCTCGGAGCTCAAGGCAAAGGATAAGGAAATCGAAAAACTGTCAGGGGTTCTCGCCAATATCAAAACCGAGGCAATGCTTTCCTCGGCTGTCAGTGTGGGCGACACCATGCTTGTCACGGCTTTCCTCGAGGACACCACACCCGATGAGCTTCGCAAGATGTGCGATCTGGTCAGAAGCAAGGGCGAAAACTATGTGGGCGTTATCGCCGGTATACAGAAAGCCAAGGGCACCGGAAACATCTGCACCTGCTGCGGTAAGGCGGCTGTCGCCGCCGGCGCTCATGCAGGCACCCTTGCCCGTGAGGTGGCCAAGCTGGCCGGCGGTTCCGGCGGCGGAAAGCCCGACAGCGCTATGGCCGGCGCCAAGGACACGGCGGCTTTGCCCGAGGCCGTGAAGAAAGCACAGGATATTCTGGCTTCTCTGTTAAAATAAAGACGAAAAGGAGATTTTATTATGGATGACTGTATTTTCTGCAAAATCGTAAAGGGTGAAATCCCTGCCAAAAAAGTATATGAGGACGACACTGTCGTCGCTTTCCACGATCTGGAGCCTCAGGCTCCCGTTCATGTGCTCATCATTCCTAAAGAGCATATCTGCTGTGCGGCTGCCGTTGATGAGACCAACAGCGCGGTGATCGCTCACATTTTTGAGGTTGCGGCTAAGCTGGGTAAGGAATTCGGCCTGGATAAGGGTTACCGGATCGTCAATAACTGCGGTGAGGACGGCGGACAGACCGTCAAGCATCTGCACTTCCACTTCATGGGCGGCAGAGCTTTCACCTGGCCGGCAGGCTAAAGAGTTTTCCTTCGGCGCCTCCTTTCGCGGCGCGCCGGAATACAGAACGGAATCCTTTGTCACGCCCTGCGGGCTACAGCAGGGGAGTGTGACGGAACTGAAAATTTGTAGCAGGAAAGGCTATGGAAAATACAATGGCAACATACAAAATGAAAATAGCAGGACTGGAAAGAGAGCTTCCTCTGTGCCCGGTCAATGACAACCTTGATATCGCCGCTTTCATCATCTTCGGCGATGTGGAAATCACGGTGGCTTCCGCTGAAGCACTGCTGAAAAAATGCCCGGATTTTGACTATATCGTCTGCCCCGAGGCCAAGGGAATCCCTCTGGCCTATGAAATGGCGCGTCAGAGCGGCAAGCCTTATTTCATCTGCCGCAAGGGACCGAAGGTCTACATGAGTCATCCCGTTCATGTCAGCGTGCAGTCCATCACCACAAAAAAAGAGCAGGTTATTTATCTCGACGGCTCTGAGGGGGAAAAGCTCACGGGCAAAAAGGTGCTGATTCTCGACGATGTTATCAGCACCGGCGAATCCATCGAGGCTGTTGTGAAGCTGGTCGAGCAGTTTGACGCCGATATCGTCGGCAAGGCCGCTATTCTGGCGGAGGGCGATGCCGCTGACAGAGACGACATCATCTTCCTGGAAAAGCTCCCGGTTTTCCCTCACTGAGACGAGCCGCGGAAATATTTTTCCCCTGCTCTTGACAAAGACAAATTTTTCCTCTAAAATGAAATTGTAACGGTTATTCCGTTGCGTGCATTTTTATGGGGAAGAGCTGTTCAATATTGTTTTTCAAAGTGCTATCGCCGCCGGTGACAGCACTTTGATGTGTTTAGGAGTGAATAAACATGATTTACGAAGCAGTATTCAGCAGCAAAATGCAGGAAATCAACATCACAGGTCTCACCCAGTGGGACAGGGGACAGGAGCTGAAAATCTCCTTTCCGGAAATGCCCTCGCTTTTTCAGGTGCATTTTACCTATAAGGGCTCAGGCGTTGCCTATGTGGTTCAGGCACTGACGGCCGAC
Source organism: Oscillospiraceae bacterium (assembly GCA_029013165.1). Taxonomy (GTDB): domain Bacteria; phylum Bacillota; class Clostridia; order Oscillospirales; family Acutalibacteraceae; genus UBA6857. Next base: position 3,938 of record JAQXMV010000177.1, read on the forward strand.
AACAGTGCAACCGTTGCCATTCCGGATATTATCCTGACGCAGAGCTGTGATATCATCGCGTGGCTTTATATTTTAGACGCCGAGGGCAGGGGAAGAACAGCCGGAAAGATTAATCTGCCGCTGATACCCAGGGCGAAGCCGGAGGATTATGCCGATACCCTGCCGGCCACGCAGACGCAGATGATCGAGAATATGATTCTCAGTGTCAACGACAAGGTGGATTATTACCTCGAAAACGGCGGCGGAACCTATTATCCCGATTTTGTCCGGGAGGAGGCCGAAGCGCTCAGTGAAAAGGTGCTTGCCTGCCAGAACGGAAACACCTTTTCTTTTGTGGCGGTTTCGGATATGCATTACAGTGAAAGCGACAGGGACACGGCTGATGGCATCGACCATCTGGGAAAAGCGATCGCTCTGCTGCGCAGAAAATGCGACATCGACTTTGGCGTGGTTTTGGGAGACTTTGCCAACGGCTCATCGGATACTTTCCTCGCTCAGGGCAGGGAGGATATCAAAAGCTGCGGCGCCATTCTTCACGAGGCTTTTCTCGGCATGCCGGCCTTATACTGTATCGGCTCCGGTGACAGCCTGATGGAGGCCTATTCCCAGAACGGAGAGATTCTCGGGGAAAGAGCCCTTTATAACCTGATATCCCGGCACAGTGACGCTGTCTTTCCTGAAAGCAACCGAGAAGCCGGTTACTGTTACCGCGACTTTGAGGAAAGCAAGATCAGGGTGATCTGTCTCAACGGCAGCGACTTTGGCGATACGGTGCCGACCGATGAGTCGCAGGTCTGTCAGATGAGTACGGCTCAGCTGGAGTGGCTCTGCGGTGCGCTGAATCTTTCGTCAAAATCTGCGTCCGGCGACTGGAAAATCATGCTCTGTTGCCATTATCCGCTGTTCTGGTATGATAAATATCAGCAGGCCGTGGATATCATCAACGCCTATACCGCCGGCGGCAGTGTCAGCATCACCTCCGGTACGGCGACGGTATCCTATAGCTTTTCCGGCGTCAATGACGCTGTGATTATCGCACATATTCACGGTCATCTGCATAATTTCAAGGTCAGTACCCTCGGCAAGGCGGCCATTCCGGCCATCTGTATTCCCAACGCTGACTTTTGGCGGAACAATGAGTTCGGCGATGACGCGAGCCTGACGGACTTTGAAAAGCTGCAATACAGTGAACGCATGATCTATTCCAAAAGGGCTTTCAGCGGTGATGATACGGCTTTCTGTGTCATTACGGTGGATCCTGCGGCGGAAAAAATTTATGCGCATCGCTACGGAAAAGGCTATGACCGGATCATCGGCTTTGACGGCACCGTTGAGGTCAGTGACAGCGACACACCGGATATTACCCTGCCCGATATTCAGGAGCTGAAATATTACACCAATCTGGTGCCGACGGCTCTCAGTCCCACGGGTCAGTCGATATATAATAATGTGGGCTATCGGGAGGGTTACCGTCTTGACACCACCGGCTGGTTTGTAGCGGCCGAAAACTTTACTCAGACAGGCTATATTGCTCCTTGTGTACTGGGCGATATAATCCGCATCAAGGGCGGACAGTGGGCCGATGTGGAGGGCTCCTATCTTGTTCTCAACAGTGCCATTAATACAGCGATCTATTGCATGACGCTGACGGGTGTGGACGATCCGGCGAACGGCACCTGCTATGACGGCGGTGTGGTCACCATTGATACCGGAAAGGTAACGGCGGCAGATTTGAGCCTACTTTCCGGATTCCGTGTTTCCACCATCGGTCGTTGCGGAGCCGATCTGATCGTCACCGTCAATGAAGAGATCAACGGTGCGCTGCCGAGAACCGAATAAAACAGACTGTCGATAAAAGCACCCGAGCGCATAGAACAAAAATTGGACAAATACGATCAATTTGACTGATTTTTGAAATATTTACTCAATATTTCCTCTTTTAACACACAGTTTTCACATAAATATGAATAATGTAAACTGTTGAAAACATTTATCATTTCTTAATTGACATAAAGTGAATTAAGTGGTATGATAATGAAGTAAGCATGGTGCAGTGTTCCTTTTCTGCACTAAAAAAATGAACGGATGGTGAAGTTATGAAAAGAACATTGCTAAAAGTATGTATCCCCGTTGTCCTGATTTGTGTGCTGGCTTTCTCATTTTCATTTGCTTTTGCCCCGACTGCTTCGGCGGTCGATGTGCTGACCTATGAGGTGATAAACGGCGCGGCAAGAATAACGGATTGTCAGGAAGATTTTGAGGGAGAGCTCGTGATACCGAATACGCTCGGAGGTGCGCCAGTCAAAACTATCGGCGATTCAGCTTTTGAGGGTATCGCTGAAATGACGGCTGTTACGATTCCCGCCTCTGTCACTGCCATCGGTGCCAATGCTTTCAGCGGCTGTATCGGTCTGACAGAGCTGACGATTCCCGATTCCGTCACCAGTGTGGGTGCCGGTGCTTTCTCCAGCTGTGCGTCTCTGGCGTCTTTCACCTTTGGAAAGGGAATGACTGCCGTCTCCTATGGTATGTTTGAGGGCTGTTCTGCCCTTTCGGATATTAAGCTTCCCGACAGTGTGACAGCTATCGGCGATTATGCTTTCTGGGGCTGCATTGAACTGAAGTCCCTCACGCTCCATTCCGGTATTACCGCAATCGGTTCCTATGCTTTCTATGACTGCGGCAAGCTGGAAACCATTGTTGTTCCCGAAAAAATCAATGCCATCGGTGACGGCACTTTCGGCGAGTGCGTTTCGCTGAAAAAGGTTTCTCTGCAGGAAAATATCGAGTCGATCGGTTTGGGTGCTTTTTATAACTGCAAGGCTCTCGAGACTGTTTATTATACGGGCTCGGTTACCAGATGGAATCAGATCGCAGTGGAGTCTGACAATGATAAGCTCTATGACTGTGCAATCAGCTTTGCTCATTCCCATGATAATGATGTTCAGGTGATCAAAGAGGCCGACTGCACCAATACCGGTATAGCGGTCTTCACCTGCAAGGAGTGCGGATATGTCCGCAAGGGAACCTTGGAGGCAAAAGGTCACACCAGTGTGGATATTCCGGCTGTTGCCGCCACCTGCACAGAGACAGGAAAAACTACCGGCAGAAAATGCTCGGTCTGCGGCGTCATTCTCATGGCTCAGCAGGATATCCCGGCCAAGGGTCACAGAACCGTTAATGATCAGGCCGTCAAGGCCACCTGCACCAGCACCGGTCTGACCTCAGGCAGTCATTGCAGTGCCTGCGGTACGGTCTTTAAGGCGCAGACAGTCATTGATAAGCTGCCTCATTCCTATACTTATCAGATCACAAAGGCGACTTTTACCACAAACGGCAAAAAGATCTCGACCTGTTCCGTCTGCAACGAAGTCACCACAAAGGTTCTCTATAATGTTTCTGTTGTCAATCTCAGCAAAACCTCCTATGTTTATGACGGAAACCCGGCAACTCCCACTGTTACCGTGAAGAACAGCAACGGAGAAACGCTGAAAGAGGATGTTGATTATAGGCTGACTTATGAGAGCAACCGCATCAATCCCGGTGTTTATTCGGTCAAGGTTCAGCTCATCGGCGACTACAATGGTTCCAAGAAGCTGACTTATAATATTCTGCCGACGAAAACAACAAAGATCACCGGTAACTGTGCGATATCGGCCATCACCTATATTTGGAACAAGGTTCCTGGCGCCACAGGCTATCAGGTATATCTTTACAATACGACGACCAAAAAGTATGAAAAGCTGGCAGTGGTCACCACCAATTCCTATAAGCTCACCAAGGCTTACGGAAAGCCGCTTCCGGAGGGCAAGTCCTATAAGATTGCCGTCAAGGCCTATACCAAGGACGAGGGTGTAACACTCTGGAGCCCCTACTATACGGCTCAGACCCTTTCCACAAAGCCCGGTAAGCCGACTCTCGCCGTTACGGCAGGCTCCGGCAAGGCAACGCTGAAATGGTCAAGAGAGGCCTGCGGCGGCTACCTTATCTATATGGCGACGAGTCAAAACGGTGAGTATAAGAAAGTCGCAACGATTTCGAGCCGTGATCAGCTCACTTACACCAAGACCGGTCTGACCAAGGGCAAGACTTATTACTTTAAGGTGATTCCCTATAAGGTGGTTGCCGGCTATACGATTTACGGTTCCTATAGCACGGCAAAGGCTGTGAAGATCAAATAAATCGGTTTATGAGGTATGACGAAAGTCATACCTCTCAGCTTGTCGAAAAAGTATTTTTCGACAAGCTGGAGACTGCCGAGAAATGATGGCCGATGCCGTTTTCTTCGAGCGATAGGTGTTAGGGTGCCACATATAAATCCTAAACCGCCCGAAAGAGCGAATTTTCGCGTCTTTTCGGCGCTTCGGACTGGAAAGACGCGCGTCTGTCGGCGTCCTCAGCATCCAAAAATACACCGAAAATTCACTCTTTCGGGTCAAAGATTTTTTATCGGCGTATTTTTG
>JAQXMV010000178.1 GCA_029013165.1 Oscillospiraceae bacterium
TGTGACACCGTACAGGGCGCTGATCAGCTCACAGGGCACGAAAAGCTCAGCCGACCAGCCCTTTTCATGGCGTTGGGTTTTCACCTCAGGGACAATCCCGGTCAGATCCTTTATATAGGCTCTCCCCTCTCTCTGCGATCCAAATTCGCAAAGATAGGCGCCGGAGGCACTGATCTCAAAGTTGACATATTCTTTCCGTCCCTCCAGGGCGCAAAGGAACATCTCCATACAGCTGTCCTCATAAACGGCTTCGTCCCGCGCGGAAGTTTCAGTGCGAAGCTCCGTCTCGTCACAGGCCATGCGAAGATAAATGCCTCTGTCTTTGGCAAAGCACATACGGAAAGACACATCGTACTCTTTTTCCGTGTTCCAGAAATACCTCTCGATTTTGCCGACAGGCACTGCCTGCCAGTCGATGTCTCCCGAAAAGCTGTAAGTTTTATACTGCTGCATTGTTCTTGTTCACGGCCGGACCGACGCCGCGGCCGTGCCTTTCATCTGATTATTCTGCCGGCTGTTCGGCGCGAGCCTTGAGATAATACATTCTCGAATCGTTATCAAGAATCATTCTCGAATTGCTGAACTTGTAGCCGCTTAAATTATAGGGCTGCTTGGGCTTGAAGCCGGAATACATCAGACTGTCGCCGTAAATGCTGTAATTTTCCTTTTCGCTTCTGAGCTTGACGATATCACAAATATAGTCAAAGAAGACGCTGTCCTCCATGTTGATTTTCTTGGGCAGAGGAACATTGATCATATCCGAGAAAGTCTTCAGGTTCAGCAACTGCAGACGGGCGGTCATGTCATATAAGGTTTCCTCTCTGAGGGAAACGAACTTGATCACATCGTTGCCCCAGTTAGGTGTAATGCGGTCGACAAAATAGCCCATGACCGCTTCACTTCCGTCCTTGGCCGTGATCTGCCACTTGCATCTGTCCTGAGTGGCGATATCGCCGATTCTCGAAAAATCGCCGAACTGAAGCAGGCGTCTGTGCTGCTTGTAAAACTCTATCTGCTTTTTAACGCAGGCGCGCTCAAAGCGAGTGAGCTGTGTCACATCAAGCTCATAGCCCAGAACGCCGAAAGCGGAAACATTAAAGCGGTGCTCGATATTACTCCAGCGAAAATCTGCGAAGCTGGTGGCACAGGCCACATGCATGGTCATGACCGACTGGGGATAGCCGTAAGAGGTTCCGCCCTGAATATGTACTCTGTCGAGAGGATCGGTGTTATCACTGGTCCAGCACTGAGGCATATAGCAGAAGGTTCCGAGATCGAAACGGTTGCCGCCGCTGGAACAGGCTTCAAAGAGAATCTCCGGGAACTTGGTCGTCAGTGCCTCCCAGATCTCATAAAGACCCATGATATACCGGTGAAAAAACTCACCGCTGCGTGCGCCCTTGCGCCGTGAGAAAACATCGGAAAAATGGCGGTTATTATCCCACTTGATGTAGGCAATATTGCCGCTGCGGAAAACATCGATCATGGCATTGATGATGTATTCACGCACCTCCGCTTTGGTCAGGTCAAGAATCAGCTGATTTCTGCCCTGTGAGGGGGTGTAAACATCAGTGGTTACGGCCCAATCGGGATGAGCCCGGTAAAGATCACTGTCGGGATTGACCATTTCCGGCTCGACCCACAGACCAAACTGAAGTCCCATGTCATTGATCTTCTTGGAAAGTCCGTCAATGCCCGAGGGCAGCTTCTTTTTGTTGACATACCAGTCTCCGAGACCGGCCTTATCATTATTTCTCTTGCCGAACCAGCCGTCATCGAGGACAAACATCTCTGCGCCGATCTCTTTGGTGGCGGCGGCAATGTCAAGGATTTTTTTCTCGTTAAAATTAAAGGTAGTGGCCTCCCAGTTATTGACAAGAACAGGACGCTCTCTGCCCTTCCAGTAGCCTCTGACGATATGCTCATTGACAAAGTCGTGCATATTCCTGCTCATGCCGTTGAGACCCTCGTGGCTGAAGGTCATGACGCTTTCAGGTGTGTCAAAGTACTTGTCTTTTTTCAGCGTCCACTCAAATTCAAAGGGATTGATACCGTTTTGAATCCGCACCAGACCGTGGGGGGAAACCTCAGCCCGGGCAATATGATTGCCGGAATAGACAAGATTGAATCCGTAGCAGTCTCCGCTGTGTTCATTACACTCTCTGTCACGCAGAGCAAAGAACGGATTGTGCCTGTTGGAGCTGGCGCCGCTGATGGAGCCGATCTCGGTCACGCCGCTGACAATGTCATGCTCGTGCTTATAGCGTTCTCTCACCCAGGTGCCGTCAAAGGTCAGCATAACATAATCGCCCCGCTGCAGATCAAGCTGCATACTCATCATGGAACGGATCTTGATATCTCGGCTGCTCTTATTGACAAGGCGTGTGCTTCTGGTGATCACATTGCATTTTTCAAAGGCCGTATAGTAAAGATGAAGCTCCGCACCCAAAGCGGTGTCCTCCAGAACAACGGTGAGGGTATCGCTTTCGCCGTAGCTTGACGGCAGTCCCTTGAGCTCGGGCTTTGCTTTTGACACACTGGCGGATTTGAACTTGAAATCGGTAGTGAAAATGCCGTCCTCACTCAAAAGCTGCATGGCAGGCAGGCGGTAATCGCCCTTGCCGTAGGCGGAGTATTCCAGCGCGATATGATCCAGCGAAAGGGTGGTATCGTCCTGAGTATAGGCGGTACTGTTGGAATAACCCGCGGCATGCTTATCATAAATAAACTCGAAGGATTCGGCATTTCTGATTCGTCTGCCGTAATACATTCCCTCAAGCTGACCGGTGGGCAGAGCACGGAAAACATAGCTTGTCTTAGCTGTCTGCAAATGAAAAACATTGTCTTTGTTTATAAAAATCATGCTTATTTTCTCCTTTGCTGTTTTGCGGCTGTACGCATACATGCAATATTAATTTTATACTATTCCTCTGAAAGTGTCAACATTTATTGCGCAATTTAATATATTTATCCCTCCTGGATCGAAGATTTTTCCGGCTTCCATCATCGAGGAATCAAAAAAATCTTGTAATATCCGATGAAATATGCTATTATTTTTACCAAAGGTGGTGCATATATGGAACGCATTATTATTGCCGATGATGAACAAAAAATCAGAAAACTGGTCGGCGATTTTCTCAGAAAAGCAGGATATGATGTCATGGAGGCCGAGGACGGAGACACCGCCTACAGGCTTTTTGAAGAAAACAGAGATCACCTTAGTCTGATTATACTCGATATTATGATGCCGGGACTCAACGGCTGGGAGGTTTGCCGTAAAATCCGGGAAAGCTCCAATCTGCCCGTCATTATGCTCACTGCCCGCAGTGAAGAATTTGATGAGCTGACCGGATATGAATCCGGAGCCGACGACTATGTCACGAAGCCTTTCAGTCCGTCTGTGCTCGTCAAAAGAGTAGAAGCGCTTCTGCGACGCGCCGGCAGCGGCCCTGCTCAGGCCTGTGAAAAGGAATTCAGCGATCTGCATTTCAACGACGACGCCCATGAGGTGCATCTGGAGGGCAGAGAAATTGAGCTCACCCTGAAAGAATACAACATTCTCAAAAAGTTTCTGGAGGCACCCGGCCGAGTTTTCAGCCGCGAACAGCTCCTCGACAGCATCTGGGGCTTTGATTTCACCGGAGATATCCGCACGGTGGACTCCCATGTGGCCAGGCTGAGAACCAAACTGGGCGAATGGGGCAACAAGCACCTGAAAACCGTCTACGGAATCGGGTATAAAATCGAGGAGAACTGATGAAACGAAGGAAAAAAGAGAAAAAGTCCATTGATATCTCTGTGCGCTATTCCATTGCCAGTCTGTCGGTTCTGACGATCTGCATTGCCGTTTTCACGCTGCTGCAGTTTGTTTTCATGGATGATATTTTTCTGCTGGCCGCCAAAATTGACATGCGCGATGTTGCCGAAAGAATCCAAGAGGTTGACTTCAGCGATGAGGACTATAAGATTCTGCTTTCCGATTACGAAGCGAACCACAATGTTTATGTAGAGATCTATTCTCCCGGCGACAACCTAATCTACACTTCCCGGGAAAACGAATCGGTCTACACCGGTGTGAACGACAGTGAGAATGGAAAAGTCCTCAAGCCGAGAATCATGAAATTTCTGTCTCACTCGGATAATGCCGACGGAAGCTACTTTGAAATACGCCAGGAATATTTTGCCACGGCGCAGTATCTGGTTTACGGTTCTTTTTTCGGCGAGGACAAAAGTCTCGTCATGTTTTATCCCATTGATGTCATCAAAGACAACGCAAGAACAGCCAGTATCGCGCTGTTTACTTTGAGCGTTTTCGCTTTTGCCCTGATTACCGGCCTGATGCTCTGTATCGGCAAGCTTTTTTCCATGCCGCTGAAAAGAGTGACGGCAACCACCAAAAAGATTGCCAACATGAATTTCGACGAGACCTGTCCCTCCTTCAAATTCAAGGATCTTGACGAGCTCAGCGCCAGCATTAATATCCTTTCGGATTCTCTGAGCAAATCTCTTGACGCTCTGAAAAGCAAAAACAAACAGCTCGAAGATGACATTGCCGCCGAACGCAAGCAGGCAAAAGAGCGCCGTTCTTTCATCGCGAACCTTTCCCATGAACTGAAAACGCCCATTTCCATCATTCTCGGCTATGCCGAGGGCATGAAGCTGGGCATCGGCTGTGACAGCACCGATGAATTTTGCGACATCATCATCGAAGAAGCCAACAAAATGAACGATCTGATTCTTCGGCTGATGGAATATATGAACTATAATTCCGCCACATACAAATCAAACATTTCCCGTTTTAATGTCTATGATCTACTCTGGGAGATCTGCGACAGCCGTTCTTTCCAGTTCAAGGAAAAAGGCATCAAACTGTTCTTTGATATCAATCCCGATTTTGAAGGTTCTGCTGACACCATCCTGGTGGAAACGATATTCAATAACTATCTTTCCAACGCGCTGAGCCATGCGGACTATGAAAAAGAGATCTATGTGTCCTCTGAAGAAAGGCCGGACTGCTACCGTATCAGGGTTTTCAACACCGGCGATCCGATTCCCGGCACAGACATCGAAAATATATGGAACAGCTTTTACCGCGCGGACAAATCCCACTCCCGAGCCGAGGGCCGTTTCGGTCTCGGTCTTTCCATTGTGGCGAGTATGCAGGAAATCATGAACCGGGATTACGGCGTCATCAACAAAGAAAAAGGCGTAGAATTTTGGTTTGATATTACCAAAGCCTACAACGCACAGGAGGGAAAACCGTAACATGATCTATGCAGTGATCGCCGCCGGCGGCACCGGCAGCCGAATGGGCAAAAACATTCCCAAGCAGTATATCGACATCGGCGGGAAAGCCATCATCGTCCGAACCGTTGAAAAATTTCTCTCTGTCGGCGAGGTGGATAAAATCATCATTCTCTGTCCGGAAGCCTGGGTGGACTATACGGCGGAGCTGATCCGCGAGAACTGTCCCGATGAAAGCGTCGTGGTCATTCCGGGCGGCGAGACCCGCAACGAAACCCTGATGCGTTCGATTGACTATATTGAATCCACCGACGGTCTGCGTGAGGACACCTATCTTCTCACTCATGACGCCGCGCGGCCCTTTGTGACGGCTGAGATCATCAATAACAACATCAGCTGCGTCAAGGAATACGGCGCCTGCGGAACAGCGATCGGCGCCACGGACACGGTTTTCATCAGCCGGGACGGCAAAACCGTTTCGGAAATACCGGACAGGAGCATAATGATGCAGGCTCAGACGCCTCAGAGTTTCCGAGCCAAAGAGCTCAGAGACATTTACAACAGTCTCACCCCCATAGAAAAAGACACGCTGACCGACGCCTGCAAGATTTACATTCTCAAAGGCCGTGAAATCCATCTGGTCCCCGGAGATGTGCGCAACATCAAGATCACCTATCCCCATGATCTGACCGTTGCCGAGTCGATCATCGCCGCAGAAAGCGATGACTGATTTTTAATTATGATTGTTCCCGCTGTTCCAAAAGAACGGCGGGAATTTTTGCGTTTTTTCAGCCAAAAGGTTTTGATTCTATTGATACAAGAAACAAAAAGGGGCTGTCTACGTAGCGCCGTCAAGTCCGTCCTTCATATAAAAAGCAAGTGCCCTCTTCACCCGGAAACCCTGGCGAGGGTTTCCCGCGGTTTTCGGAAAAATGCCCTGCATTTTTCCGAGAACCTCCCTTCCTGCGCTTGATGGAGTATTATTTTCTTTTCCGTCAGTGCAGTTTTAATTTTTCAGTGAAAGGCATTTCGCTGTCTGCGGACAGCGACAAGGGCTCTGCCCCTTGACCCCGCAACCCTTTGAAAAGGCTTGACCGAAACTTTTGTTATTTTTCATTTCTTGTTTTCGTTTTTTTGTTTTCTTCTCTTTACCTATAAAAAAACAGCCCCGGAAAGCTCCGGGGCTATGACATTTAGCTTGATTATTTAACCATGCTGGCGATCTCAGCAGCAAAGTCCTCGGACTTCTTCTCGATGCCCTCGCCTCTTGCAAAACGAGTGAAGGACTTGAGAGCAATATTGCCGCCCAGCTCCTTACCGCAATTTGCAACATACTTGGCAACATTGATATCGCCGTCCTTAACGAAAGCCTGCTCGGTAAGGCATACTTCCTTATAGAACTTTGCAATCTTACCCTCAACGATCTTCTCAAGAACATTTTCAGGCTTATTTGCCATCTTCGGATCTTCTTTCATCTGAGCAACCAGAATGTGCTTCTCTTTCTCAACAACCTCAGCGGGAACGGAAGCAATGTCGAGATATGAGGGGCTCATAGCGGCAACCTGCATAGCCACATCCTTACCCATTGTCTCAAACTCTGCCTTAGCGGCAACAGCGTCGTCTGCGTCGAACTCAACCATTACGCCGACGCTTCCGCCTGCATGGATGTAAGTTTCAACAACACCGGCAACTCTGACGAAACGGCGAACGCTCATATTCTCACGGATCTTGAGGAAGAGCTCCTGAACAGCCTCAGCAACCGTAATGGTGCCGTCGGCAATGATCTCTGCGTTGAGAGCCTCAACATCAGCAGGATTCTTCTCAGCAACAGTTTTGGCAACTGCCTTGGCAAGAGCAACGAACTCGGGGTTCTTAGCTACGAAGTCTGTCTCGCAGTTAACCTCAACGAGAACGCCGACCTTATTGGCCTTGTCATTATAAGTGACAACAACACCCTCAGCGGCAACACGGCTTGCTTTCTTTGCAGCAGAAGCAAGACCCTTTTCCCTGAGAATATCCATTGCCTTATCGAAATCGCCGTCAGCCTCAACGAGAGCCTTTTTGCAGTCCATCATGCCGACGCCGGTCTTTTCACGAAGATTCTGAACATCTTTTGCGGTGAATGCCATAATATATTCCTCCTATTATTCAATCATTATTTCTCTAAAAAGCCCCGTAAAACAACGGGGCCTGATATGCCTGAATTTATTATTCGGCCTGTGCGACAGCCTCTTCAGCCTCAGCGGGAGCAGCCTGCTCCTCGGCAGGTGCGTTTGCTTCGCCCTGTCTGCCCTCGATGACAGCGTCAGCCATAGCGCCGGCAATCAGTCTGACAGCTCTGATGGCGTCATCGTTACCGGGAATGACATAATCAACCTCATCGGGATCACAGTTGGTGTCAACGATGGCAACGATGGGGATACCCAGCTTGTGTGCCTCAGCAACAGCGATTCTTTCCTTTCTGGGGTCAACGATGAAAAGTGCTGCGGGGCGTCTCTTCATGGAGGAGATACCGCCGATAAACTTCTCGAGCTTTTCTGTCTCAAGGTTGAGCTTGATAACTTCCTTTTTGGGAAGAAGAGCGAAAGTGCCGTCAGCCTCCATGGCCTTGAGCTGCTCAAGTCTCTTGATTCTCTTCTGGATGGTGCCGAAGTTTGTCAGCATACCGCCGAGCCAACGGGCGTTGACATAGGGCATACCGGCTCTTGCGGCTTCTTCACGGATGGAATCCATTGCCTGCTTCTTGGTGCCGACGAAAAGGATCTCGCCGCCGTTTTCGCTGACTTCGCGAACAAAAGCATAGGCCTCTTCCAGCTTCTTGACCGTCTTCTGAAGGTCGATGATGTGGATTCCGTTTCTTTCAACATAGATGTACTTGCTCATTTTCGGGTTCCATCTTCTTGTCTGGTGACCGAAATGAACGCCAGCTTCGAGGAGCTGTTTCATTGATACTACTGCCATGGTAATATCCTCCCTTTTTCGTTTTTTTAACCACCGCCGGTTCAAAAGTACACAGCACCCGACATCGGGCGAAACGGGCATACCAATCCCCTGGCGTGCGTTATCTTGTGAATTATATCATAGTCAAATCGGAAAAGTCAAGTCTTTTCCGGGAAAATTATGGCTTCTTCGACTTTTCTTTCAGGCGTTTCTGCTTTTCAAGGATTCTGCGGCGGCGGTCCTCCTCTTCCCTTTCGTCGAGGTGGTATTCTGCTCCGTCAAAAGTCAGCACACTCCCCTCTTTTACCTCTGTCGGCAAAAGAGAAAGCTCCACGGTTTCATGGCTCAGATCCTCTTTTTCCAGCACTGCCAATCCGTCTTCTATGCGCTCAACAATCAGTTTTTCCATATCCTCAGTCTTTTATCCTTTCATATCCGCTGCCGGTGCATTGGAAAACAACAGTTCCGTCGCGGTCCGTACGGTAAAGTCTCATGCCATGATCCTCAATATAGTCAAGGGCTTCACTGTGGGGATGGCCGTAGCTGTTGTCTTTTCCGCAGGAAATAATCGCCGTGTCCGCGCCTACAAGACTCAGAAACTTCTCATTGACCGACTCGCGGCTGCCGTGGTGTCCCA
>JAQXMV010000179.1 GCA_029013165.1 Oscillospiraceae bacterium
TGCTCCGAAATTTCCGCTATGATGAAATTAAGGGGTGCGAGCCGCAAAACGGCTCACACGCCCTTATTCCACTTTTGATTTTATGCCATTTCACGAGTTTACACAAAATGAGAAGAAGTGCCATGCTTTTGCCGAATGTCCTAATCTTAGTAAACTAATCGTCGGTGCTGTTGAAGATTTTAGCAAGTAAAATCTTACACCGGTGCAAGACTTATACCTAAAAAATGAAACCCTCTGCGCGAGGGTTTCGTTTTTATAGTAGTTGTTTTATGACTACAAAATGGATTTTTGCATAAAACCAAAGAAAAGTCCTTGAAATAAGGACTTTTCTTTGTATCAACGAATGTTGACTATTATGGTCGAGGCGACAGGACTTGAACCTGCGGCATCCTGCTCCCAAAGCAGGCACTCTACCAAACTGAGCTACGCCTCGCTGTGTACTTTTCACAAATGCTTTGCTATTATACACTTTTGTGCCTGCAAAGTCAAGACCTTGCTTTTGCGGCAATCTTTTACCATATAACCTCTCTGACCGCTCCCCACGCCTGCGTGAGCCGTTCCACGCTCCAGCCGGCATTGGCCGGCGAAGTCGACGGCAGACAGACCGCTTCTCTGCCGATCACATCACGGATGTATCTGTTGTAATACTTTTCGGCGGTTCTGCCGTTGACAAATATCTGCCTGATGTCGGCCCTTGAGAGAATATCCGTCAGGTCATTGGGCACGACATTTTTAATGGAGCTGTCGGAACTGCCGGTAATGTCGCAGGAGGCGATCACATCCCACAGGGCGATATGGTTGGTGTGCAAAAAGCGGCTTTTTTCTTCAATGGTTTTTGGAGTTTCCACGCCCATGACGGCCGACAGAACTTTCCAGAATCGGTTTTGCGGGTGGCCGTAAAAAAACATCTGCTCCCGGGATTTCACCGACGGAAAGCTGCCGAGAATAAGGACTTTTGAATTTTGATCGTATAAAGGCGGTATCGGGTGTTGCGGCATGGCAGTTCTCCTTGTAATTTATGATTCTATCTCAGCTTTTTTTAATAGTAAAACATATTCATAATGGTCGCCTTGATAGGCTTCTTTGATTCGAGCGATAGGGTGCACAAATCCGAATTTTTTATAGATATAATGTGCCTGAAAATTATCATCTTCCACTCCTACGGTAAATTCAAAATAGCCGTTTCTTTGCAGTTCATCAATCACACTTTCAAGAAGATGTGTACCCAATCCTTTGCCTTGATAATTTTTGTGAATTCTGAATGCATATAAGTATGCTCGTTTGTCTTTTTCAGCAAAGCGAATATCTTCGGAAATGTACTTTACTCTAAACTCTCCAATCAGCTTATCATCACAGAACAGAGCAAAGATATCAGTAGTACCGTTTTCGATATTTTTTGTATTTTCGGCAATCATATCATTAACATCTTTGTATTTGAAAAGAGTTGTTAATAGAGACAATTCAGTTGATTTTAGTTTTCTAACACTCATCATTTTTACTTGTGTTGAACTTCCAAACATAACAATTACCTAAATATTTCTCATGAATTCATCAACCTGCCGTTTTGTTTTCAAAACAACAGTTTTATCTTTGTACTGCTCTGCAATTTCGGCATAAAACTTCCGTCTTTCCTTGTTCCTGCAACCATACAATGTGAACTTTACAAACCACCAATTAAGATCATTTTTATAGCCGTCTTGTCTTCGTGATTTTGTCCGTTTTACCGCACGGAAAAAGCAGGACAGTCGTGGAAGACGGAGTAAGACTATTTTATCTGCTTTTTGGAGTCGTTCATCTATCATCAAATATGTATAGTAGCCGTCAATTATCCAATCTTCTTTTGCCATAAATTCTGAAACTTTAGGCAGTACAATATAATCATCAATAGGTTTCCATTCCTTATCCCATTTGATTAGATCAAGATGAAGAACAGGAATATTCTTCTTTTCAGATATGTAATCTGACAGATATGTTTTACCGCTTCCGGCATATCCTAAAACAGCTATTTTCATAATTCTTTCCGCATATAGTTCGGGGTGTACTCCACATACCCGTGTTTCGGATAAAACTGCCATGATTCATACCAGTTTTTCTTGTCCCCGAGATGAACGACCACGGCTTTCTTGCCGATGGCTTTCAGATGATCTTCAGCCGTGCGCAGTAAGGCTGTCCCGATCCCCTGATGCTTGCGCGTACATTTGACAAAGAGCCGGTGAAGAACCACTTCGTCTGTTCCCGGCAGGGAGCTGTAGCCGACACTGCCGATCACACGGTCACTTTCGTCCAGGGCGATCCAGAACCGGTCACCCTTGTCGAAATAATTGGTCTGAATGTCCAGTAAATCCTCGTTCAGCCCCGGTACACGGCCTAAAGCATTCTTGGCTTCCAGTATCATAAAAATCAGATCGTCCCGGTATTTTGCCTCAAAGGGGATAATTGTCATCGTTACACCTCGCTTTTTTTGATAATAATGATCGCCCGAAACGGAAGTCGGGCGATCAAATTGATTTCGGATATAAATGCTTATTTGGCCTCTGCGCTGTCGGCTTCGGCGCTGTCCTTCTTGCCCTTGGAGAGCATGAGGTTGGTCAAAATGCCGAGGATGAGGGCGCAGGCAACGGCTGTGATGGTGATCTTGCCGAAGCTGAGAGTCAGTCCGCCGATGCCGGCGATGAGAATGACAGAAACCGTGAAGAGGTTTTTGTTGTCCTCCAGGTCAACGGACTGGATCATCTTCAGACCGGAAACGGCGATGAAGCCATAAAGAGCCATGCAGACGCCGCCCATGACGCAGGCAGGAATGGAATCAACGAAAGCCACAAAGGGGGAGAAGAAAGAAATCAGCATGGCGCCGCAGGCTGCGGTGATGATGGTGTAAACACTGGCGTTTCTCGTGATGGCGACGCAGGCAACGCTCTCACCGTAGGTCGTGTTGGGGCAGCCGCCGAAGATGGCGCCGACGAAGGAGCCGATACCGTCACCGGCGAGGGTTCTGTCCAGGCCGGGATCTTTCAGGAGGTCTTTTTCGATGATGGAGGAAATATTCTTGTGGTCGGCGATGTGCTCGGCGAAAACAACCAGAGCGACGGGGAGATAGGCCACGGCCACGGAGCCGATATAGGCGCCGTCAATTTCCTTGATACCCTTGATGGCAGTCCGGATTGTGAAATCGGGAAGCTCAAAAACACTCATGGAGCTGAAAACGCTGAAATCAATGATCTGCAGGGAATCGTTGCCGGTCTTGATGCCGATAACCGTGAAAATGGCGGCCAAAGCATAACCGGAAAGAATGCCGACGATGAAAGGAATGAGCTTGATGCTCTTTTTGCCGTAGGTGGAGCAGAGCATGGTGACGGCCAGAGCCACGATACCGCAAAGAACGGCAATCAGCGGATTGGCGGCGATTTCGCTCACGGCTTTTCCGTCGACGAGAACCTCGCGCATGACATCACCTTTCTGCAGGTCGCCGATGGCGTTTCCGGCAAGGGAAAGACCGATGATGGCAACGGTGGGCCCGATAACCTGCTTGGGCATGATCTTGTCGATCCAGCCGACGCCGACGAATTTAACAACCAGGGCAATGACCACATAGACCAGTGCGGCAAAGGCGGCACCGATGATCAGTCCTGCATAGCCGGCCTGTGCGGAGACTGCGCCGGCGAAAGCGGCGCACATGGAGCCGATGAAGGCGAAGGACGAACCGAGGAAAACGGGGCTTTTGGCTTTGGTGAACAGTACATAGACAAGGGTTCCGATGCCGGCGCCGAAAAGTGCGGCGGAGGGCTGCATACCATTGCCGACAATGATGGGTACCACGAGGGTCGCCGCCATGATGGCCAGGAGCTGCTGAACAGCATAGACCACCAGCTGCGGAAATTTGGGTTTGTCTTTGACATCGTAATAAAGTTTCATCTTTTTGACCTCCTTGTTTTATTTGATGGGAACTTTATAAATTGGCGCCTTTCGGCGCAGCTTACCCGATGAAATCCGGCAGAAAAAAAGTCCTGCCTGCGGCAAGACTGAAAGGCAATGAGAAACAATCTTGCCAAAATTTTTATTATAGTATCACATATGTGGGAAAAAGTAAATACAATGTAGAAAAAACAAGAAAAAAGCAGAAAAAAATCAGCAGGGGGACTGTTCCTGTCGAGGGAAAAGCCGTGCCTGCTTTCTGTCGGGCAGGTATGTGCAGGTGAGGAGGGTAGGTGCCTGGGGGAAGGCGCGGCCCCGGGCGGCGCATGGCCATGCGCCGCCCGGGGCCGCGCCTTCCCCCAGGCACCTACCCTCCTCACCTGCACATACCTGCCCGACAG
>JAQXMV010000180.1 GCA_029013165.1 Oscillospiraceae bacterium
TCAACAAAAGAGAAAATGACGGTGGCATAATCCGGTTTTGAGGTGAAATAATGCTGAATATCACGGTAATTTGCATCGGCAGACTCAAGGAGCCCTATCTCCGGGACGCCTGCGCCGAATATCAGAAAAGACTTTCCGCCCTTTGTAAGCTGAGTATCATAGAGCTTGCGGCGGAAAAGCTCAGTGAGAATCCTTCCCGGAAAGAGATCGAGGGAGCGCTTCTCGCCGAGGGCAAAAGAATCGCGGAAAAAATCCCGAAAGGCGCCAAGATCTATACCCTGTGTATCGAGGGAAAGCAGCGCACCAGCGAAGAGCTGAGCTGTGAGCTTGTGCAGGCGCCTCTTGAGGGAAAAAGCAGTATCGCTTTCATCATCGGCGGTTCCTTTGGTCTGAGCGATGAGATCAAAAGCAAAAGCGACTGCCGCCTTTCCATGAGCAAAATGACTTTTCCTCATCAGCTGGCACGGGTCATGCTGCTGGAGCAGATTTATCGTTCGATGCAGATCGCGCTGAATACCAAATACCACAAATGACAACAATAGCATAAATCATAAAAATTGCTTGATATTGTCAGTCTGCTGTGCTATAATACACAAGTTGTTTTATTTTACCAAAGATCAGTACGGAGGAATGTAAAAATGGAATTTTTCGGTTACACTCTTTTCGGTTCCCTCAGCGGCGGCGCACTGCTGGCTGTGGCGGCTGTTGTTTTCATTGTCGGCCTTGTTTTCATTATCAAGGGCGGCGACTGGTTTGTTGATTCGGCTTCCTGGTTTGCCGAGGCCACGGGTATCCCGAAGTTTGTTGTCGGCGCCACGGTGGTATCCTTTGCCACAACGCTTCCGGAGCTGTTGGTTTCCGTCAGAGCTGCCATGAACGGCTCGGCGCCCCTTGCCATCGGCAATGCCGTCGGTTCGGTCACGGCCAACACGACGCTGATTATGGGTGTTTCCCTTGTGGCTATGGCCGGCGCGGTCAACAGAAAGAGCTTTTCCCTCAAGGGCGGACTGCTTCTGGCCGCTTCCATCGGACTGACGGTCCTGTCTCTCAGTGGTTCTCTTCCCACATGGTCAGCCTATATTCTCTGGGCGATCTTCCTCGTATTCATGATCAGCAATCTTGTGGAGGGCAAAAAAGGCGCGGAAAACGATGAGATCGACAGCCACGAGAGAAAAGAAATCCCTTCCAAGGTGCTGTTCTTCATTCTCGGCACGGCAGGTATCGTGTTCGGCGCAGAGTTCCTCGTCGGCTCCGGTCAGACCATCGCCAAAAGCATGGGCGTCAGCGAAGCCATCATCGGTTTCACTGTGATTGCCCTGGGCACCTCTCTGCCGGAACTGGTTACCACCCTGACGGCCATCCGCAAGAAAGAGGCCTCTCTTTCCGTGGGTAACATCGTCGGCGCCAACATCATCGACCTGACGCTGATTCTGCCTTTGTGCGCCATCATCAACGGTCAGCCTCTCCCGGTGGAGAAAATGAACCTTGTTTTCGATTTCCCGATCTGTATTCTCGCAGGAGTTGTTGCCGTCGTGCCGGCGATGATCAAGGGTAAATTCAAAAAGTGGCAGGGCGTTGCGCTGCTGGCTATTTATGTGGCATATCTCATTTGCCTTGTCCTCAATGAAATGGGAATTCTTGTTTTTGCCTGATGTCCGGCAAAAATTTCGTGAAAAGACTTGCAAAATATCTTTGCTTGTGCTATAATACCGATAATCTGTAATGTATGTTCAGAGTGGGCTTCCTTGAAGTCCACTCTTATTTGTTGCCTGTCACAGGCGGCACGAAAACAGACAGTCAATTTTCATTTCAGGAGTGATGACTATGGCAAAGGGCGGGAACACCGTCAAAATCGTGTGGGATATCGTCGAGCCCTATGCGCGTGAGCTGGGACTGCGTATATGGGATGTGCGTTTTCTCAAAGAAGGCACCCAATGGTATCTGCGTATTTTCATTGACAGGGACGGCGGCGTGAGCATTGACGACTGCGTCGACCTGACCCACGCAATCAATCAGCCTCTGGACGAGGCCGATCCCATCGAGCAGGCCTATTGCCTTGAGGTCAGCTCTCCGGGCGTTGAAAGAGAACTGGTCAGAGACGAGCATTTTGAAAGCTCTATCGGCGAAAAAGTCAAGGTGAAGATGATCCGGCCCCTGGAGGGAAAAAGAGATTTTTCCGGTATTCTTGAAAGCTATGACGGCGGCGACATCACCGTCCGTTTCCCTGAGGGCGACGGCATAACTTTCCGTAAAAAGGAAGCCGCATGGATCAAATTAGACGACTTCTCAATGTAAAAAGTAAATTACCGAAAGGAATGAGTATAAAAAATGAACAAAGAATTTTTTGAAGCCGTGCAGCTTCTTGAAACGGAAAAGGGAATCTCTTCGGAGTATATCTTTGAAAAGATCAAGGCTGCCATCATTTCCGCCACAAAGAACACCTACGGCAACCGGGACAATGTTGTGTGCGAGATCGACCCCGAAAAGCAGACCATGGATGTCTATGTCAGAATCGCCGTGGTTGACGAGGTGGAGGAGCCTGCCGCAGAGATGACTCTCGAGCAGGCCAGAAACTACGACCCCAACGCGCAGGTGGGCGGCTTCGTGGATATTACCCTGGAGCCGAAAAAGTTCGGCAGAATCGTGGCACAGACCGCCAAGAGCGTTATCCGCCAGGGTATCCGCGAGGCCGAAAGAGAGCTTGCCAATAAAGAGTTTCAGAACCGCCATCAGGAGGTCGTCACCGCCAAGATCAATATCGTCTATCCCGACACCGGCGACGCTTCCATCGAGATCGGCAGAGCCAACGCGATTCTGCCCAAAAGCGAGCAGATCCCCGGCGAAGTTCTTTCTGCCGGTCAGCTCATCAAGGTCTATGTTTCCTCTCCCAAAGAGGACAGCGGCATGAGCTATGCCCATATTTCCAGAAAGCATCCCGGCCTTGTCAAGAGACTTTTCGAGACAGAGGTTCCGGAAATCTATGACGGCACCGTGGAGATTGTTTCCGTTTCCCGAGAGGCCGGCTCCAGAACGAAGATTGCCGTAAACAGCCATGATGACAATGTGGACGCCGTGGGCGCCTGCATCGGCCCCAGAGGACAGAGAGTCAGCAATATCGTCGATATTCTCTGCGGTGAGAAAATCGACATCGTCCGCTACAGCGAGGATCCCGAAAAATACATCGCCGCGGCTCTTGCGCCGGCAGAGGTGCTCAGCGTGATCCCCGATGAAAACGGCGCCAAAACCTGCAAGGTCATCGTTCCCGACAGTCAGCTCTCCCTTGCTATCGGCAATAAGGGACAGAATGTTCGCTTGGCGGCGAAGCTGACCGGCTGGAAGATTGATATTAAGCCCCTGAGCGCTGCCGGCGAATAAGCCGCAAGCGGGAGAGGATCTGATTGAAAATGAGAAAAATACCCATGAGAAAATGTCTGGGCTGCGGAGAAATGTTCCCTCAGAGGGAGCTGGTCAGAGTGGTCAAGACAAAACTCAAAAGCGATCCGGAAAGCGCAGAGGAACACTATGAAATCAGCCTGGATCTGACGGGCAAAAAAGCCGGCAGGGGAGCCTATATCTGCAAAAAGTCAGCGTGCTTTGCTATGGCGAAAAAGGCCAAAAGATTTCAGAGGGCTCTTTCCTGCGAAATTCCCGAAGAAATATTTGAAAAAATGCAGCAGGAGTTGATGGACAGTGAATGATGCTTTTCTTTCTCTGCTGGGCATGGCAAGACGGGCGGGCAGCCTGAGTCTCGGCCATGACGCGGTGATATCCTCCGTGGTGAGAAACAAAGCAAAGCTGTGTCTGCTTTCCTCCACAGCCTCTCCGAGGCTGGTGCGGGAGATCACGCACGCCTGCACCTTCGGCGGCAAGAACATAACCGTACTGGTCACCCGCTATGACAGCCAGAGCCTTTCGGAGGCAGTGGGCAGTAAAGCCGCCGTGATGTCCGTCGATGACGAGGGCTTCGCCCGGGCGCTGCTGAAAAAATATGACAATTAAGGTTTTGGGGCCCGTCGGCGTCAGACGGCCGTGCCTATAGGGCAGAAAGGATGATACTATGCCAAGAGAAAAATACAGAGTCCATGAGGTAGCCAAGGATTTCGGCACCAACAGTAAAAAAATTCTCGCGATTCTGGAAAAGTATTCCGATGAAGCGAGAACCCACATGGCGGCTCTTGAGGACAGAGAGCTGGATATAATCTTTGAAACCATTACGCAGGAAAATGCAGTCGAGAGCTTCGACGCCTATTTCGCCGCCGGCGAAAAGCAGAGAGAGCAGGCAGAGAAGCAGAAAGAGCAGGCAGAAAAGCCGCAGGAAGTCAAGCAGGAGGCGGCGGAAACACCGGCTCCTCAGGAAACTGCCGCAAAGGATGAGACGGCCAAGGAAGAAAAGCTTGCCGTAAAGCCGGAAAAGAAGCCGGCTGAATCTGCCGCCCAGGAGAAAAAGCCGAAGCCGCAGCAGAAGCCGGAAAATAAGCAGTCTCAGCAGCAAAAGCCTCAGCAGGCGCCGGCCAAGAAAAAAGAGGAACCCAAGGAAAAGACCGTCCAGTCCAGAACCAAGGGCGAAAAAAGACGCATTGACACCAGAAGCAGCAATGTTGACCTGGAAAAATACAACGAGAAATACGAGGAGATCGCCACAGAGGGCGGCCGCCGCATGAACGAGATGAGCTCTGCCAAGCAGAAGCTCAAGCAGAAGAGTCAGCAATACAGAAAGCAGGGCACCCGTTCCTCCAAGAGAGAGACCGAAAGTGAAAGACTCAAGAGAATTGCCGCTGAAAGAGCGAAAAAGACTCTTGTGGTTAAGATCCCCGAGGAGATCACCGTGGGCGATCTGGCGGCGCTGCTGAGAAGAACGGCTCCCGAAGTGATTAAGGAGATGTTCAAGCTGGGCGTTATGGCCACCGTGAACCAGACCATCGACTTCGACACAGCAGAGATCGTGGCCACGGAGCTGGGCGCCAAGGTCGAAAAAGAAGTCGTTGTCACCATCGAAGAAAGAATCATCGACGACCATGAGGACAGTGAGGAAGATCTGCTTCCCAGAGATCCCGTCGTTGTGGTTATGGGCCATGTTGACCACGGAAAGACTTCCATTCTCGACGCCATCAGAAATTCCTCCGTCACAGAGACCGAGGCCGGCGGTATTACACAGCACATCGGTGCTTACCGGGTGGATCTCAACGGTCAGATGATTACCTTCCTGGATACACCGGGTCACGCGGCCTTCACCTCCATGAGAGCCAGAGGCGCTATGGCAACGGATATTGCCGTGCTCGTCGTCGCAGCCGACGACGGCATCATGCCGCAAACCATCGAGGCCATCAACCATGCCAAGGCCGCAGGCGTACAGATCATCGTGGCCATCAACAAGATGGATAAAGAAGGCGCAAACCCCGACAGAGTGAAACAGCAGCTCACAGAATACAGCCTGGTTCCCGAGGAGTGGGGCGGTGACACTATCTGCGTGCCCGTCTCCGCCAAAACAGGCATGGGTATTGATTCTCTGCTGGAAGCCATTCTGCTGGTGGCAGAAATGGCAGAGCTGAAAGCCAATCCCAACCGAGCCGCCAAGGGTGTTGTTATCGAAGCCAGACTCGACAAGGGTCGCGGCCCCATTGCCACGCTCCTTGTGCAGAACGGTACCCTCCATGCCGGCGATATCATCGTTGCCGGACAGTCTGTCGGTAAGGTCAGAGTCATGTCCACCGAGAGAGGACAGAGAATCAAATCCGCAGGACCGTCGGTTCCCGTTGAAATCACGGGTCTCGGCACCGTCCCCAACGCCGGAGACACCTTCGATGTGGCCTCCGATGAAAAGCTCGCACGAGAGCTGGTTGAAAGAAAGATACACGAGGCCAAGCAGGAGCAGTTCAACGCCGTGCAGAAAGTTACCCTCGACAACCTCTTCTCCTCCCTGCAGGAGGGTCAGGTCAAGGAGCTGGCCATCATCGTCAAGGCTGATGTTCAGGGCTCCGTGGAGGCAGTCCGTCAAAACCTCGAGAAGCTGACCAACGAAGAGGTCAGAGTCAGAGTCATTCACGGCGGTGTCGGCGCCATCAATGAAAGCGATGTTCAGCTGGCCGGCGTTTCCAACGCGATTATCGTCGGCTTCAATGTCCGCCCCGACGCCAACGCACAGGCCCTTGCCGAGCGTGACGGCGTGGAAATGAGAATGTACCGTGTCATTTATGACTGCATCGAGGAAATCGAGGCCGCCATGAAGGGTATGCTGGCACCCAAGACCCGTGAGGTTGCCCTGGGCAGAATCGAGGTCAGAACCGTCATGAATCTCTCCTCGGCAGGCAAGATCGCCGGCAGCTATGTCCTCGAGGGCAAGGTGGCAAGAAATGCCCTGATCCGCGTGGTGCGTGACGGAATCGTAATCACCGAAGATTCCATTTCCTCACTGCGCCGTTTCAAGGACGATGTCAAGGAGGTCACCGCAGGCTTTGAATGCGGTATCGGCCTTGAAAAGTTCAATGATATCAAGGAGGGCGACATCTTCGAGTGCTTCCTGATCGAGGAATACCGCGAGGATTAACGCCCGGTTACGAAAGGAAATATTCATGTCAGGATTCAGAATTAACCGTGTCTCAGAGGATATCAAAAGAGAGATTACCGCGCTGATACGCGAGCTCAAGGACCCGAGAGTCAACGGTAAAATGCTCACGGTTGTCCGCGTGGAGGTCAGCTCCGACGCTTCCTACGCCAAGGTCTATGTCAGCGATATCAAGGGCATCGACTCGGCCAGGGAGGCTGTCAAGGGGCTCACCGCCGCCACGGGCTTCATCCGGCGGGAGGTCGGCACACGGCTTCACCTGAAAAAGACCCCGGAGCTGAAGTTTGTTGCGGATGATTCCGTTGAGCAGGGCTTCAATATGTTCAAAAAGCTGGAAAACGGCAGAGGAGAAGGAAATGATCATTGATTTTGCTTCGGCAGTGAGCGCGCTGAAAAGCGCGGAGAATATACTCATTCTCACTCACGCCAATCCCGACGGCGATACCCTGGGCAGCGGCTTTGCGCTGCTGCGCGCCCTGCGGGCTATGGGCAAACGGGCAAAGCTGCTTTGCGGCGACACCATCAACCCCAAATATGCCCACCTTTATGAGGGCGTGGAAAGCGACAGCTTTGAAGAAGAGTTTATCGTCAGCGTCGATGTGGCAGAGCGCAAGCTCTTAGGCAAGGAGCTGGACGAAAAATACGGCGACCGGGTGGATCTTGCCATTGATCACCACAGCACGGCCCGGCTTTTCGCTGAGAAAACCTACTGTGAGCCGGACAGCGCCTCCGCCTGTGAGATCGTCTATCTGATCATCAAGGCCCTGGGCGTGCCGGTCACCAAGGAGATCGCCTCCTGCATTTATACCGGTTGTTCCACCGATACCGGCTGTTTCCGCTATTCCAATGTCACGGCCCGTACCCACCGAATTGCGGCGGAACTGATCGAATACGGCGCCGAGCACAGCCCGATCAATGTGCGGATGTTTGAAACCAAGAGTATGAGCAGTATTCTCTTTGAAAGGCTCTGCCTGGACAATCTGGAGTTTTATGCCGGCGGCAAAGTGGCGGTGATTACCGCGACGCTTGATATGATGCGCCAGACCGGCGCCGATAAATCCTGCTTCGACGCCATCAAGCCCCTCACCCGTCAGATCGAGGGCGTGCTCATCGGCATCACCGTCAAGCAGGAAAGCAAGGACACCGTGGGTGTTTCTGTGCGCACCGGCGAGGAATATGACGCTTCGGCCATCTGCGCCCATTTCGGCGGCGGCGGTCATCTGAGAGCTGCCGGCTGTGAGTTTAAGGACGATCCTTTCCGGGTCAGAGATATTGTGGTTAAGTATGTTACGGAAAATGTACTGTAAAGGAGTGAGAGGGTGACCGGCTTTGTTTTTCTTGACAAGGAGCAGGGAATGACCTCTTTTTCTGCCGCCAACCGGCTCAGGCGGATCTTCGGGGTGAAAAAGGCCGGACACACCGGCACCCTCGACCCTATGGCAACGGGTGTTTTGCCGGTGGCTCTGGGCAGCGCTGCCCGTTTTATTGAGCTGATCCCGAACCATGACAAAGGCTATGTGGCGCGCTTTCGGCTGGGTGTTTCCACGGATACGCTGGATATTACCGGCACCGTCACGGGCACCTGTCCCGTTCACACTTCGAGAGAGCAGGTGCAGCAGAGCCTCGGTGCTTTCCGCGGAGAGATCCTGCAGGTGCCGCCTATGTATTCGGCCATCAAAAAGGACGGTGTACGCCTTTATGATCTGGCGAGGCAGGGCATCGAAGTGGAAAGAGAGAGCCGTCGAGTCAGCATTTACGAGCTGGAAATGAGAGAGTTTCACGGCGAAGAAAACGAATACGAAGTTTTCGTCCGTTGCTCTAAGGGAACCTATATCCGTTCCCTGATTCGTGACATCGGTCAGGCACTGGAATGTCCGGCCGTCATGACTTCTCTCAGGCGCGTCAGCGCCCACGGCGTGGAGATCGCTCACTGCAAAACCCTCGCGGAGCTGGAAGAAATGCGTGACAGCGGCAGACTTAGTGAGGCTGTTCACAGCGTTGACAGTCTGCTGGGCTATGAAAAAATCAAAGTCACCGGGCCTCAGGCAAAGCGCTTCGCCAACGGCGGAGAGCTGGATCTGGCGCGGATCGGCGGCCGGAAAAAGGCCGGCTATTATTCGGTGTATTCTCCCGAAAACAGGTTTTTGGGCGTAGGGGAGATCACCGAGGACGACCCCCAGCTCAGGGTAAAAAAAGTTTATGTGGAATGAGAGGTGAGAAGGATGTTTTATCTGGAAGATAAGATCAGAGAGCAGGGAACGGCTGTCGGTCTGGGATATTTTGACGGTATACACAGGGGACACCGTGCCGTTCTGGGAAAGGCGCTGGAAATAGCCCGCAGGCGAAACTTAGTGCCTGTGACGATGCTCTTTGATATCCATCCGCGAAAGCTCGTCAACGGCAATCCTCCTCCCATGCTCACAACCGAGGAAAGAAAACGCCGTCTCCTGGAGGAGATGGGCTTTACGGTAGTGGATTTTGATTTCCGCGCGGCGATGAACTATTCTCCCAATGAATTTATCGACCGCATCCTGGTGGAAAAGCTGGGCGCCAAGGCCGTGACCTGCGGCTATGATTATCATTACGGCAAAGGCGGCGCAGGAAACGCCGACACCCTCAAGGAGGAACTATCCAAAAGAGACATTGAGGCCTGTTCCATTGATCCCATCCTCATCGGTCAGGAGATCATCAGCTCCACGAAGATCAGGCAGCTCATCAGTCAGGGTGAAATCGAAAAAGCCAACGCCATGCTCGGCGGTGCTTTCAGTTATGATTTCCCTGTGGAAAAAGGCGACGGTCTCGGCAGAATTATCGGCTTTCCGACCATCAATCAGTTTTTTCCGCCGGAATTTGTCATTCCCAAATACGGCGTTTATGCCTCTGAAGCCAAGATCGGCGGCAGGATTTATCCCAGCGTGACCAATATCGGCATCAGGCCGACGGTGGCCAAAGAGTCCATGCGCAGCGAGACCTGCATCATCGGCTTTTCGGGAGATCTTTACGGCAAAAGAGTGGAGGTTTCTCTGGTCAGATATCTGAGACCGGAGCAGAAATTTGAAAGCATTGACGCCCTGAGGCAGGCCATTGCCGGGGACGCCGAAAAAGTAAAGGCAATTTATTACGAGGTTGACAGAAATGGTTGAAAGAAAAGTGAAAGCGGTATTTTTTGATTTTGACGATACGCTTCAAAGCAGAAAAGGCGCTTACCGCCTTTACTGCGAGGCTTTTATGGATAAATATTTCCCCGAGGTGAAAGGGGACAAACGCGAGCGTATGCTCAACGAAATGGAAGAACTGGTTGACGGCGGTTATAAGGACAGGGAGGTGTATTTCCCCGAGCTGATCGACCTGTGGAAATGGGAAAATCATCCGCCGCTGGGTGAACTCTACGATTCTTTCAACTATGATTTCGGCAAGCATGTGGTTCTCCTTGACGGAGCGAAAGAGGTTCTTCAGGAGATGAAGAACAGGGGATATATTCTCGGCTGTGTCACCAACGGGGTTTCCTCTCTGCAGAATATCAAGCTGGATACTGCCGGGATCCGAGACCTTTTCGATGTGGTCGTGGTTTCGGGTGATATCGGTATTTATAAGCCGGACAGACGTATTTTCGACGAGGCCTGCCGAAGAGCCGGCGTGAAAAATGAGGAGGCCCTCTATGTGGGCGATCACCCGGTCAATGATATGGACGGCGCTCTGGGCGCCGGTATGCAGGCTGTGAGAATGAACTACGGCGACTTTAAAGGAAAGGGACTCGGCAAAAACACCATCGCTGAGATTGAAAAAATAACGGAGCTTCTTGATGTAATTTGATGGGTAAAGGAGTAACAAAATGAGCGAAATGAAAAACGCCGCTCATGAGGCGGCAGAGTCGGTGCAGGAACAAAGCACAAAAAAGATTGACCGGAAATCCGAAAAGAAGAGACCGGCGACCGACGCGGCAAAGAAAGAAAAAAGAGCCGGCAGAGCCGTGGTTGCGCTGGTGTGCGTCATGGCGCTGCTGACAGTGGGAACGGCGTCTCTCAGACTGTTTACGGACTTTTTCAGCAGTGAGGATTCCGTGAAAGCGGTGGCCTATTTCGGACTGCCGGCAGAGGATAAAAAGGAACTGGAGGATATCATCGCAAGACTGGTTCCCCTTGTTCCCTCGGATTATGACAAGAGCGAAACCAAAACCGGCGCCTTTCTTTCCGAATTTTTCAGCAGCGGAGAAAAGCTGAGTCAGATCCTCGGCAGTACGGCGCAGAAAATCACGCAGACGCCCGACCCCGTTCACCGTTTTGTCTCTGACGGGGAAGAGGAAAATATGGGCTATTACCGGCTGGAGAAAAGAGAGGTGGCAGATATCCTCTCGAATTTCGGCCTGGAAGCCGATCTCACCCTCAATAGTGAGAATTATTATTACTACGGCGGCTATTATTACTTCGCTCCCTTGCAGGAGCAGAAAACACAGACCCAAGTCGTTACGGCTGAGATCACCGAGAGCAAGCGAATTCAGGACGGACGCTATTATCTTGTCTGTACGCTGACAGGCGAAGAGGCCACGAGACAGGTTTATATCGTGGCGGAGGACACCCAGGAACGCTGGCAAATCGCAAAAATATCCGACGAGCCGATCTTTGACAAATCCGGCATGATGATTAAGCAGGAGGAAGAAGCCCTTTATGATTATCAGCTGAAAACCCTGGTGATTGAAGATCAAGAGGGCTATATGCGATATGTACTGCGTTATCCCGAATTTTACGGCGATACGGCAGGAGAAAAGGAGATCAACCGCTTCTTCAGCAGTGTCATTACCTTCTATCGTCAGCAGGCTGAGGCAGGCTCCGATGAAAAGGAGAATTATCTGGCCATGGGCGGTGATGAAACTGCACTGCCTCTGGAGACTCGCTTTGACGGCGAAGTGACTTATATGTCCGACCAATATATCTGCGTCGCCAATGAGATCAGCGAGTCGCCGCTGCTCAGCGGCTACGGCGTCAGTGATGATGACAGTCAGCAGGAGGAAAGTAAAGCGGCTGTTCTCGGTGAGAGAATCGTGGAATGTTATACTTTCGACATTGCAACCGGAGATTATGTCAATAAAGATACCATTCTGGGCAAGGATTATCAGACTATTACCGAGTTGCTTTACAGAATCTACAACGGCTATGATTATGCCGATCTTTTCAGTGAAGAAGCGGATAAGGCCGATGTGCCTAAGGACAGTGACAAGCAGGGCGAAAAGATCTATGAATCTGCCGGAACCTTCTGTAAGGACGGATATATGTTCTGCTATGTGACGGAGGAAGGCTACCGAGAAGATGTGGTCATACCGTTCGATACGGTGAAAGAATTGAACAATCCTGCATAAAATATCATACGATACCGACCGCCTGCTGAAGTGTTCAGCAAGCGGTCGGATTTTTTTGCCGCCTGTCGGCGGCTATGGAAGGGCTGACCTTGATGAGAAAACCGTAACGAGTCAGACATTCATGGCCGAGACGATGATTTGATATGGGTAATCGAGTGATAGAAAAAAAAGAAAAGAGAACCTTGCTTATCTCGTTATCTTTGAAATGGCGAAAAAGATCGGCCGCCGATAAAACGGCGGCCGGTTTGCTTATGCTGTTTTTAGCGTGAGCCGAAAATCGGCTGCTGATTAATAGTGCTGAACACCGCAGTCACACCACTGATTGGTGTGGAAGAGTGACCAGAAATATCTGACGATAATATAGATGAGCTTCATGAAACCGGTTTTGTGGCAGAGGCAGGAGCAGCTGTCGCCGTCTGCGTTCATGATGGTGTTGCAGCCTGTTCTGTCGCAAACGCCGTCGCCGTCTTCATCGGTATGACCCAAAGCGGAGATCGTCATGCTGGGCGCGGAAAGAAGCATATCGCAGCGAGAGCATCTCTTCTCGGCTGTTGCGCCGACCTTGGTGCAAGTGGGAGCTACCTCGGCAACGGCGATATATTCGGAGTGACCGAGAGCCGGAATCTCCTCAAAGCCCTTGAGAGTGGTTTTGCATCTCTTGCAGCGTATACCGGCGGCAACGCCCTTTCTGATGCAGGTAGGTGCCACTTCTTCGATATTTTCGGGATCGTGACCCAGAGCCGAGCCGGGCTCTTCGATGGTCTTTTCACTGCCGCAGCCGAAATCGCATTTTGCCGTTGCTGTGCCGTTTGCGGTGCAGGTGGCGTCCTTGTTATATTCAAACTTTGTGTAGGAGCAAGGAACCTTATCAATCTTCTGGAATTCGTCGATCATGACGCCGCAGCCGCCCTCTTCCTTGCTTGCGCAGGAACGGTAGGCCTCGTGACCGGTCTCCTGACAGGTGGGCTCAACTTTTTCGTTGACAACGATCTTGACATGGTTTTCGGGATCAACATTGCCGTAAGCGGTGGCACACTTTTCGCAGATGGCGCCGGAAACGCAGGTGGCCTTGCCGCCGGAGCACTTTTCTGTACCGGCAACTTTCTGAACGGTGGTGGTCTCACCGGTTGTTTCGTCGGTGACCTCGACAACGGTACCGGTTACTTCACAGCCGAAGTGCACGCAGGCAAAGGCGTGTTCGCCGTTTTTGATGTTGACGGCATCGCCGGTGAAGCTGTGTCCGAGTGCCGGTACTTCCACTTCTTCCTTGGCCTGACACTTCGTGCAGGTCTTAACGCCTGTTCCGTCCTCAGTGCAGGTGGGAGCTTTGACATAGGTGACGGAATCGCCGAAAGTATGAGCAGCGGGAATGACTTCTTCTTCTGTTGCTGCGCAGATGCTGCAGGTATAGATGGCCAATCCGTTTGTGGTGCAGGTGGCGTCTTCTTTGACTACCTTGTTGGTGAAATTGTGACCGTAGGGAGCGATGGTAACCTGAGCTACGGTTTCGTCGCAGACTGTGCAGACACCGCCCTCGGTCAGGCCGCTTTCTGTGCAAGTGGGAGCCTTAAAAGGCAAATAGCTGTCGGCTTCTTTATCCAGTGTGTGGCCCGTAGCGGCAACAACCTTTTGTGCTTCCAGAACGGCGTCGCATCGAGAGCACTTCTTGCCCTCTGTGAGACCGGTTTGGGTGCAGGTGGGTGCAACGGCAGGAAGCGTCACAATGATGTGGCTTGCCGGCTCGGTGTACTCTCCGAAAACCGTACCGCAGTTTTCGCAGTATTCCTTGTACTTGCCCTCGGTGGTGCAGGTGGGAAGCATAACATTTCCGTCTGCGTCCTTGAGATATTCACGGACAATCACATGATCACAGCTTGCGGGATCGACGGCGCCGGCAAGAGGTACCGCAGAGACAAGCATCATCAGAGCCATGAATGTGCAGAGAAATCTTTTCAATGTCTTGTTCATTTTATTCTGTCCTCCGTAAAAAATGATAATTTGCAGTGAATCAAATATACCATTTTATTAAAAATAAGTCAATAGCACTTAATTGTTTTTTATCAAATTAATACACAAAAAACAAAAAGTTCAAAAACTTAAAAACAAAGTGTTAAAGGGCGTTTCACATAGTCAACACATTGGCGGTGTTTTTGTTGTTTTGGTGGTGCCGGAAGGGCGGCCCCGGGGGCGGCGCCCGAGAGTGCGCCGCAGCCGACAACCGCCC
>JAQXMV010000181.1 GCA_029013165.1 Oscillospiraceae bacterium
CTGGGCCTTTACCGGTTATTGTCCTCATTTTGACATGATCGGCTGTGAAAAATGGACAAGCCGTTGCAGCGGCTGTCCCCAGAAAAAGAGCTATAGCTGGTTTTTTGACCGCAGCGCAGAACTGCAGGAAAAAAAGAGACAACTGCTCTGTGATCTTGACCTGACGGTCATCACACCGTCGAGATGGCTTGCGGCTCTGGTGAAAGAATCTTTTCTTTCTGATGTGCCGGTGAAAGTGATCCCTAACGGTATTGACCTTTCGGTTTTTCGCCCCACGCCGAGCGATATCCGAGAGCGCCTTTCGGTGGGGGAGAGAAAGCTACTTTTGGCGGTGGCCTATCACTGGGATGAACGCAAGGGTGCCGATGTTCTCGGCGAGGCGGCCAAAGCCCTTGGCGATGCTTACCGCATTGTCGCGGTGGGTGCCGGCTCGGAGGGCATCGAGGGCGAAAATGTTCTGGCTCTGAAGCGCACCGAAAGCCAAAAAGAGCTGGCGGAGCTTTATACGGCGGCGGATCTTTTTCTGAATCCCACCCGTGAGGACAGCTTTCCCACGGTCAATATGGAGGCTTTGGCCTGCGGTACGCCCGTGCTGACCTTTGATACCGGCGGCAGCGGCGAAATCATCGACGA
The DNA here is from genome assembly GCA_029013165.1 of Oscillospiraceae bacterium. Taxonomy (GTDB): domain Bacteria; phylum Bacillota; class Clostridia; order Oscillospirales; family Acutalibacteraceae; genus UBA6857. The sequence continues at coordinate 634 of JAQXMV010000181.1, forward strand.
TTCCTGCGGCTTGGCCGTGAAGAAAAATGACACGGCCTCTTTTATACGGGAAATTGTGAGAATCACACAGGAAAAGCCCTATGACGCTGAGAGCTGTCTGAAAAGAGCCGAGAGCTTTGACATGAGAGAAAAGTTCCGGGCTTATGTGGATTTATATGTTTAATCTTTACCGCTTTTGCAGATTCTGCAGAAGCGGTGATTTTTTTCTTGTAAGGCTGTCAAAGAAAAGTGACAGCGTCCAAAATTTAGCTATTGACAAAGCAGGGGAGGAGGCGTATAATTGAATCGAACAAATGTTCTGTTAGTGAGGCGGTTACTTTGCAAAGAATCATCATTCATTCGGATATGAATTCCTGTTATGCGTCCATTGAGTGCAGTCTGAATCCTGCGCTCAAAGGCAAGCCCGTCGCCGTGGCCGGCAAGCAGGAGGACAGGCACGGCATTATACTGGCCAAGTCGGCCGAGGCCAAGGTCTGCGGGGTCAAAACCGGAGAAGCCATCTGGCAGGCACAGCAGAAATGTCCCGACCTGATCCTGATTTCGCCCCACTTCGATGTCTATATGAAATATTCGGCTCTTGCCCATGATATTTATGCGCGCTATACGGACAGGATCGAGCCCATGGGTCTGGACGAGGTGTGGTGCGACCTGACGGGCAGTACCCTTGCTTTCGGCGGTGCGGAAAAAATCGTCCGGGAGATCCGCGAAGCCTTCAAAAATGAGCTGGGTCTGACGGTGTCTGTGGGTCTGTCCTATAATAAAATATTTGCCAAGCTCGGCAGTGATCTTGCCGGAAATGATGAAGTATTTCGCATCACCCGGGAAAATTACCGGGACACGGTCTGGCCTCTGCCGGTGGAGTCGATCATGGGAGTGGGAAGAAACACGGCGAAGAAACTGCACTCTTACGGGATCAAAACCATCGGGGAGCTTGCCGCCTGCGAAGAAAAGTGGCTACATCTGGTTTTCGGCGTGATCGGCGACGATCTTTGGCGTTATGCCAATGGACTGGACGATTCTCCGGTTATGCCCGACGGCTATTCGCCGCCGATCAAAAGTATCGGCCACGGTGCCACCTGCCGCGCCGATCTTGTCAGTCCCGAGGAGGTGTGGAAAGCTTTCCTTTCCCTCTCTCAGGATGTTTCCCGAAGACTCAAAAAAGCAGGCCTTGAAGCCTGCGGCGTGCAGATATCGGTCAAGGATAACCGACTGATGAGCAGACAGTATCAGTGTGAACTGCCCATGCCCACGGCTTCAGCTCTGGCGCTTGCCCGCACGGCGGCAGAGCTTTTCCGAAAAAATTACACCTGGAATTATGATGTCAGGGCCCTGACGGTCAGGGCGATCCATCTTCAGAATGAGGGAATGCCCCTGCAGCTGGATCTGAGCAACGACTATAAAAAAAGCGAAAAGCAGAAAAAAATTGACGATACGGTGCTTTTTCTGAGGGAAAGATACGGTGAAAAAATCATCATGAACTGCTGTCTGATGAATGAAAACAAATGCAGCAGCGATTCGCCCCTGCCGGGCATTAAGCACCGCTGAAAGGAGAATAGACGATGGCAGGCAGAAAGGTTTATGTCAAGGTTTTGGCAGAAATTGATCCCGAGGGCAAAATACGCCCTCTGAACATCACATGGGAAAACGGTCGGGTATATGAGATCGACAGCGTTTTAGACAGGCGCAGAGCCTATGCCGGCGGCGTCGGCGGCACGGCTATCCGGTATACCATATCCGTCAACGGCAAGGTCACTTATCTTTTTGAAGACGAGGGCAAATGGTTTGTTTGCGCCTGAAATCAATATGACTTTTTTGGCAAACCGAAAGCTCCGTTCCTGTTATGTTAGCAGGATACAGAGCTTTTCCGATATAATGAGTTCATGAAAATGGCGCTGCCGATGGAACAGCTTTTTGGCGAGACCACCGAAAAGAGGGAAGAGGAAAGTTTTTCAGCGCTTTATAAAATTACGGTTTTCTGGCCAGCTGTAGATCGATAGTGTCGCAAATGGTGACTGTGCCGCCGTGATGATTGATTGCCTTTTCGATGAGAGAAAAGAACTCCTTACGGAGCGTTTCTTCCAGAGCAATATGATCTGAATAGGTACCGAGCAAAGCACTGTATTCTTCGGCAGAGAATGTCCTTGTTCTTCGGAAGATGGCATACCGAGTATCGATGAAACCGTATTTTTGTGCTATGGACGATAGTTGTTTGGCGTGTTCTTCACCGTATACTATGGGTGTTTTCTTTTTTTGTTTATGGTGCTGATAGTAGTATTTCTGATAGATTTGGTTGATTTCTTCTGTCAGAGTCGGATTCGACTGATCAATCATGGGATGATTGGCAAATCGGGCAAAGGTTCCGCCGCTTTTCAGCATGGAGAACACTTTGGGATAACCGATTTCCTCCGGTATCCAATGAAAAGCAGTGGCAGAGAACACCAAGTCATAGGAATCATCACAAAATTCCGCATCTTCAAATTTACCGGTCACCACAGAAAATTTGGGATAATCCTTGAATTTTTTTCTACAGAGTTTGGAAAAATGTGCACCATATTCAACGGCAGTCAGTTCACATCCGGTTTGCAGAACCGGTAAGGTTGCCTGACCGCTGCCGATACCGATCTCAACAACCTTGCTTGATGAATGAATGGGAATGTAATGAAATATTTCTTGGTATAATTCTGTCACATAACCTGGACGAAATTTATCATAAACAGAAGCGACCGTATCAAAGGTCCACGATAAGTCTTGATTAGATGCCATTGTGAAGCTCCACCTTTTGATCAATCGGAATAAAACACGACCTTGAAGAATGCGGATAAAGTGTATGATGATCGCTCTCGCCGTTTCTTT
>JAQXMV010000182.1 GCA_029013165.1 Oscillospiraceae bacterium
CTGTCTGATCGGCGGCAGAACCATAGAAAACCCGGCAGAATTCAGTGAGCTGGTCAGCGAGCTGATGTAATATAAAATAATGAGCTGGAGACTGCCGAAAAAACGGCAGGCACAGTGATTTTCAGCTCCATGGTTCGATACCATGGAGCTGAAATATAAATAAGAATCGATTTAAATTTTAGATCAAATTTTTCTGTTTAGGGTTTCTATGCGTTCGGGCGCATTTATCGACAGTCTGAGCTCTCTGCTTTCGGCAGGGAGCTTTTTATGTCAGATGAGTTTACGCCGGCAGAGAAAGATCCCGGTTTGCCCCATGGCAAACCGGGATCTGATTTTATGAGAATATGTCTTATTCGGCGGCTTCCGCTTCGGCGACGGCAGCGGCGCGCTTCTCGCGGACAAAAGCGTAGACAGGCTCCAGCTTCTCCACGGTCAGCGGATAGCCGAATTTCATCAGCAGCCACACGCCGGTATAAACCACGGCAGGAATCACCGTGCAGATCATCAGGATCTTTTTACTGGTGTCATTTTCTGCGATGAAGCCGATGCCGGCAACATCCTTGTTGTATTTCGCCCAGTCAAGCAGGAAAAGGCCGAGAGTGTCGGCGATGGTCTGTCCAAACTTACGGGAGAAAGTATAAACGGCATAGACGGCGCTCTCATTGCGCAGGCCGGTCTTATACTCCTGATAGTCGATGACATCGGCCACAACAGCCCAGCAGGTCAGGCTGACAAAAGTGTAACCAAAGCCGATGATCAGCAGTGTAATCATAAAAATCGGCCAGGGCAGTCTGCCGGTGGCAGGGCTGATGATATCCAGGGCTTTCTGACTATTGGCCACAAAAGCGATGGCAACGGCGGCGATGGCGGAAATGATCGAAACATTGCCGCAGAGCTCCTTTTTGCCGTATTTGGCAACGAGCTTCGGCATGAAGGGCAGAAGCACCACCGTCGGCAGATAGTTGCAGACCGTGCCGAGGATACTCAGATCCGTATTGCAGAAATAATTCTTATAAAGATAGGCATTGAATGAATTGAACTGGAGCTGACCGCTGATGAGAACACCGGCCAGAGCGACGGTAATAAAGGGTCTTGATTTGAGCAGACCGAGATAGGTCGCCTTATAGTCCACCTTGGGATCGGCCTCAGAAGGCACTCTCTCTTTTGTGGTCTTGTAGCCCCAGAGATAGAAAACCAAAGAGCACAGGGCCATCACCGCGCCGAAAGCAAACATTTTGGTGCCATTGGCCTGTTGTACTTTGGTGCCGTTTTCCAGCACGACCTTGTCAAAGATGATAATGGGGGCAATCAGGCTGACAACGCCGCCGCCGATACCCGAACCGATGGAACGGAAAGTGGACAGCAGGGTGCGTCCCTTGGGATCGTCGGTGATAACCGACGCCAAAGATCCGAAGGGAATATTCATACCCGTATACATCATTCCGTAGAATATGTAAGTGACATAGGCTAAAAGCAACAGCAGTGCCGGGCTGTGGATGAAGTTATTATAGGGCACGAAGCAGAGCAGCGTGGACAGTGCCAGAGGGAAAGCCACCCATTTGAGATAGGGACGGTATTTTCCCTGAGCCGACGGCCGCCGCTTGCCGACCATGGCGCCCCAGATCGGGTCATTGATGCAGTCCCACAGACGGGTGACCAGGAACATGGTGCCTGCCTTGGTGCCGCTGATGCCGATGACATCCGTGAGAAAAACCTTAAGATAGCTGGAAATATATGTCAGGTTGAACATATTTCCGGCTTCGCCGATGGTGTAGCCCAGCGCCTCTTTGATGCCGATCTTATTGGGATGATCGTTCACTTCGGCAGGCTTTTTTGTTTTTTCTTTTGCCATTGTTTTTTCTCCTTTTCATCATGTTATTAAGATAGGCTATCAGGAAAAAAGACCCTCTTTAATGGTGATTTCCCCGGGCGTGAAGCCGGCCTTTTCCACAGCCTCGATGAGGAGCTGATCGTCGACCTCACTTTTCATGGTGACGGTGGCAAGGGCCTTCTCGTGATCTGCCTTGGCCTTGACAACGCCGGGAACCGCCGCGAGTGCCTCTTCCAGGCTTTTCGCGCAGTGCTTACAGTGCATTCCGGTGACGGAAACAATCTTTTTCATAAACGAACTAACATCCTTTCCATAAAGAAATATAGCAAAAATCCTGTGCAAGAAAGGCTCCGCGCCCCTATGAGGCTTTTGCCGAAGCCGTTGTCTTTTTACACGGTTCCTGCGATTCGCACATAATATAGAATACACTATTTCACCGAAAAATTGCAACCGAATTTCAGTAATTTTTATAATTTATCTTTGCCAAATGGTTACTTTTAGGCAAGTTGCATATTTCTTGTGCGGTGATTTTGTTAAAAAAGTCGAAGTTTGTTTTTGTGATAACAAAAAAATTAAATCTTTTGTTGAAAAGGCTGAAAACCACTTGACATTTCAAGAAAAATATTGTAATTTTATTAGGTAAATGACTGTGTGTTGAGATACATACCAAGACCGGCCATTATTACGGAAAACGCGTTTGAGAGAAAAAACGCAATTTTTTGAAAGGGGTTTTAGAAACCATGAAAAAAGAAATTAAGATCGTTGCTATCGTTCTTGTGGCTCTCATCGTTTTCATGAGCGGCTTCGGACTTGGCGCATCGAAGGGCATCACCATCAATGTCGGCGGTAGCCTTGAGGTAAAGGGCGACGCATCTGCAAATGCAAATGCAACTGTAGCACCCACTCAGGCACCCACTCAAGCACCTACCCAGGCTCCCACGCAGGCTCCCGCAGGCAACGACCAGCCTTCCACCGCTGCTCCCTCCGGCGACAACAAGGGCGGCGCAGTTCCCTCCACCAATGCCGAAATCGTTGCTGCTTACAACAAGGCAATCAACGACTGTAAGGCTATCAGCACCGGTACCGTTGAGCTTCACAGAGTTCAGGCTATCGATGTTAAGGTAACCGACTGCCCGGGCGGCGATTCCGTCAGAAAGATCATTGATCCTGTTGTTCAGAAGATGCTTTCCAACACCGATGTAACCTTCACTTTCAATAACGGTACAGACGCTGACGGTCATACCCTCAACGACAGAGTATATCCCGGCGGCAGACAGGCTGCTCTTACCGAGGCTGACATTGCTTCCGCTTCCGCAGCAGCAGAGGGCGACGGCTATAAGATCACTCTCAAGATCGTTGGCGAGCAGTCCACCTATGACGGCACCAACACCGTATATCCCGTTCACCATGAGACCATCATGGATCCCCTTAACCTGGCAACGATCAACATGGATCCCATCAAGCTGACCTCCGCCACCATGGATTATCCCGGTGCAGATGTTGAGCTTACCGTTGACGGTCAGGGCAGAGTTACCAGACTTTACATCTACATGCCCATCGACGGTTCCGGTTCAGGCGGCGTTGGATTCATCAAGGCAACCGTCGGCGTTGGCGGTTCTCTTACCGACGAGCTCACCTTCACATACGCATAAGTTACACAGCGAACATATTCAGCACCCTGCCTTTTGGCAGGGTGCTTTTTTTGCCGAAAAGTGTCACTTCGGCAAACGATAGGATCGCGAAGTCATCATAATCCATAGACGAATCGCCCTGTTTCTCCCACTCCCTTTTGACAAAAACTAACCGTCCGTATATTATGTGACAAAAGTGTCATAATTTTGCCCTTCTTTGGGCGAGCTTGCCATCTTGGGTTTACACATTATTCATATTCATTTGCTATACTGAACCGTAATTGTTTATATCTTGAAACACTATGGAGGAAATAAACTTGCTGAGACTACTGAAACAACTGAAAAAGATAAAAGGTCCCATGATTGCAGCAATGTTATTTGTGGTTCTTTCACAGCTTTGCAGTCTGGTCTTGCCGGTTCTGATGTCCTCGATCATCAATACCGGTATTGCAAACTCGGATATGGAATATATCAAAAAAATAGGCGTTCTGATGCTGGCGGTTTCCGCCCTGGGCGTCGCCGTACATATCTTAAACAGTTATTTTTCCAGCAAAACCGCAACCCTTTACGGCAAAATACTGCGCCGTCAGATCTTCCTCAAGGTGGAATCCCTCTCCCAGAGTGACATCGACACCGTCGGTACCCCCTCTCTCATCACACGCTGCACCAATGATGTCAAGGTCATGCAGGATTTCATTCTGCAGGGTCTGCGCATGATCATCTCCGCACCCATCATGCTGGTGGGCGGCGTCTTTATGGCCTTTTTCCTCAATGCCCGTCTGGCTATGATCATCTTTGCCATTCTGCCCATCATCGGCATACTCGTTTTCGTAGTTATCAAGTTCGTCATGCCCCTTTTCCGCAGGAGACAGAAGCTCGTCGACGCCGTCAACCGCTTCATCCGCGAAAAGCTCAGCGGCATCCGCGTTATCCGCGCCTTTAACCGCACGGATTATGAGGACGAGCGCTTCGAGAAAAAGAACAACGAGCTTTCCTCCCTGACTTTGAAATTTCAGAGACTGATGTCTGTTCTCATACCCATTTGCATCGTGCTGATCATTTTAGCTCTCGACGCGCTGATCATCACCGCCGCCAAGAGCTATGACGCCATGGACAGGATCCAGGACGCCGCAAAGCTCATGAGCGCCATCGGCGACCTGCAGGCCTTTGTCATTTATATGATCATGATTGTCTTTTCCGTTTCCATGGCCGCCGCCATGTTTGTGATTATTCCGAGAGCTAATATTTCCGCCAAACGAATCCTCGAGGTGCTGGACATCGACCCTGCCATCAAGGATCCTGCCGAGGCGAAAATCCCGGCAGAGGGCGGCGAAGTAGAGTTCAGGAATGTCACTTTCGGCTATGCCGACGCCCGGCAGCCGGTGCTTGCCGGCGTCAGCTTCACGGCAGAAAAAGGCAAGGTCACGGCCATCATCGGCGGCACCGGCAGCGGTAAAAGCACCATTGCCAACCTGATTCCCCGTTTCTATGATGTTGACGACGGCGAGATCCTTTTCGGAGGCGTCAATGTCAAGGAAATCAGCCAGAAACAGCTTCATTCCCGCATTGCACTGGTACCGCAGAAGTCATGCCTTTTCAGCGGAAGCGTCCGGGAAAATCTCCTTTACGGTGATGAGAATGCCGACGAAGCCAGGCTTCGTCTGGCACTGGATATCTCCCAGAGCACTTCCTTTGTGGACAGCATGAGCATGGGAATCGACTCTTTCATCAGCCAGAACGGCACCAACCTTTCCGGCGGTCAGAAGCAGAGACTGTGCATTGCACGGGCTCTGACGAGACAGGCGGATCTCTATATCTTTGACGACAGCTTTTCCGCGCTGGATTTCCGCACCGATGCGGCTTTGCGCAAAGCGATCAAGGAAAATATCGACGCCACGGTCATCATTGTGGCCCAGCGCGTAGGCACCATCGTTGATGCCGACCGGATCATCGTCCTCGACGAAGGCAGGATTGCCGGTCAGGGCACCCACAGCGAGCTGATGGAAAACTGCGAGGTCTACCGTGAGATATATTCCTCTCAGATTTATGGGGAGGTGAGCGCATGAGCAAAACCAAGAGCAAACTTTCCGCCCGGACGGCGGAAAACAACACCAATGAAAAGTATGCCGCCTACCGCGGCAGCGAT
>JAQXMV010000183.1 GCA_029013165.1 Oscillospiraceae bacterium
GGGAGAAATGGACTTCATCAAGGAATGCTGTGCCGTTCAGGGCTGGAATCACGACAGATCCATGGTCAGACTTTACGCAACCCTGGCGCAGAAGGGCGATGAAGAGGAATATAAGAAAATCATCTGCGAGACGCTGGAAAAGAATTTCTCGAAGTTCTATGTCCCCAGGGATATCATTTTCATGGATTCACTTCCCGAGACGCCGCTGATGAAGATCGACTTCATGAAACTCACTGCCGCTGACCCCGAAAGGGCACGTGCAGAACGGAAAATCGGATAAATTGTGACATTATCCGTGCTTTTGCCAATTTACAAAAGCCGAAAAGTGTGATAAAATAAGAACATTATCGGTATTAAGGACGGGAGGAGCTTGCTTCTTCCGTCAAAGCCATGAAGAAAAAGGAGCATTGATATTCGATGGTTACGATCAACTCAATGATGTGCAAGGGCTGCGGATACTGCATCAAGTTCTGTCCGAAGCACATTCTCGAAATGGGTAAAGAGAGATCAGAAAAGGGTCACTTCTACCCGGTGATGACCGATGCTGACACTTGCATCGGCTGTGCAATCTGTGCTTTAATGTGTCCCGAGGGAGCCATTGAGGTTTCCGATGACAAGGCTCAGGCTTAAAGGAGGTTCATGGAGCAAAATGGAAAAGAGATTTATGAAAGGCTGCGAGGCCATTGCTGAGGCCGCTGTGCGCGGCGGCTGCCGTTTCTTCGCAGGATATCCCATCACGCCGCAGAACGAAATTCCGGAGTATCTTTCCTGGAGGCTACCGGAGGTAGGCGGAGCCTTTGTTCAGGGCGAAAGTGAAGTCGCTTCTATTAATATGGTATACGGTGCCTCTGCCACGGGCAAAAGAGCCATGACCAGCTCTTCCGGTCCGGGCATCAGCCTCAAGGCAGAGGGTATTTCCTATCTTGCCTCGGCTCAGCTTCCCGCTGTGATTGTGAATATTTCAAGAGGCGGCCCCGGCCTCGGTTCCATCCAGCCGGCACAGTCGGATTATCTGCAGGCCACCAAGGCTCTCGGTCACGGCGGCTTCCGGGCTATGGTTTTTGCACCGGCAACCCTGCAGGAGGCGGTCGATCTGACTTATGACGCCTGGGAATATGCGGAAAAATACAGAAACCCCGTTCTGATTCTGATGGACGGCTGTCTCGGCGCCATAATGGAAGAGGTCGAGTTGCCGCCGATGAAAGAGACTTCCTATGAAAACACCGAAGATTGGTGCCTGGCCAGGGTCGGCGGAAGAACCGATTCCCACATGATCACGCCTATTCTCCCGGAGCCTGCCCTGGAAATGCTCAATAAAGCCAAGGGCATGGTATATAAGATGTGGGAGATGGTTGACACCAAGGTTGAAGAATTCATGATTGAGGACGCCGAATATGTTGTGGTTGCTTACGGCATTGCTGCGAGAGTGGCCAAGGAAGCGATCCTCAGACTCCGTGAGGAGGGCGTCAAGATCGGCATGGTTCGTCCCATCACCCTTTATCCTTTCCCGAAAGCCAGCCTTGACGGTCTGGATTACAGCAAGGTCAAGGGTGTCATCGACATTGAAATGACGATTCCTGCCCAGATGCGCGATGATATCGAGCTTCAGGTCAAGGGCCGCTGCCCGGTTCACGAGTACGGCCGTTCCGGCGGTATGCTTCTTGACGATGAGGGCGTTTATAACGCAATTTGTGAAATCGTGAAGGGAGGAGAATAATCATGGCTCAATATAAAAGACCGAAATCTCTGATGCCCATGACCACCGGCTATTGTCCCGGCTGTATGCACGCTCTTGCCACAAGACTTGTGGCTGATGTGATCGACGAGCTGGATCAGGCCGATAACGCCATTAATGTTGTTTCTGTCGGCTGCTCGGCTTTGAATCTTTATTCCTGGAAAGGCGATGTCATCGGCGCAGCCCACGGAAGAGCTCCGGCTGTTGCTACGGGTATCAAGCGTTCACTCCCGGAAAGACTGGTTTTTGCCTATCAGGGTGACGGCGATCTTGCCGCCATCGGCCTTGCCGAGATCATGTCGGCGGCCAATAGAGGCGAGAACTTCACCGTTATTTTCGCCAATAACCAGACCTACGGTATGACCGGCGGTCAGATGGCGCCCACCACGCTGATCGGACAAAAGACCACCACCACACGCTATGGCCGTGATCCGCAAACCACCGGCTATCCCATGAAAATGTGCGAGCTGATCAGTATTTTGGAGGCTCCGGTGTTTGTGGCAAGATATGCGCTCAATAGTCCCAAGGGTGTGGCCGACGCCAAGCGCGGCATTAAGAAGGCCTTCGAGCTTCAGCTGGCAGGAAAGGGCTTCACCTTTATTGAGCTTCTCACCAACTGCCCGACCAACTGGGGCATGAACCCGCTGGATACGCTGGAATATATGAATACCAACACCATTCCTTATTTTAAGCCCGGTGTATATAAAGATAAGGAGGCCGAATAATCCATGAAAAAGTCATTTGTTTTTTCAGGCTCAGGCGGACAGGGTATTATGAGTGCCGGCATTATGCTGGCGCACACCGCCATTGATATGTCTAAACATTCCACCTATCTTCCGGAATACGGTCCCGAGCAGCGCGGCGGCAGCGCCAAGTGTACGGTTATCATCAGCGATGAAGCAATCATTTCTCCGCTGACGAAAAAATGTGATACCCTCATCTGCATGAATGAGCAGGCTTACAGAAAATTCAAGGCCGATGTCAAAAGTGACGGCCTGCTGGTTCTGAATGCAAGCCGCATCAAGGCCGAAGAGGTCGATACCGAAGCCAAGGTTCTCTCTCTGCCCGTCGATGATATTGCTCTGGAGCTGGGTAATGTCAGGGTGGCCAATATCGTTCTTCTGGGCGCTCTCATCGGCGCCACGGATATCGTCAGCAAGGAAACCCTCGTGGCTTCTCTTGAGGATAAATTCAAGACGAAGAAGCCGGAGGTTCTCGCCCTGAACATGAAAGCTCTCGAAAAGGGAATTGAAATCGGAAAGGCTCACAAAATCTGAGCCTCCGGTTTGATTATCAATTATATATCATA
>JAQXMV010000184.1 GCA_029013165.1 Oscillospiraceae bacterium
TTGTCATTTTATTAAAAAATTATCGGTTTTAGGTTGATTTAGTTTCCATAATTTATTATAATACTTGAGAATGGAAAACCATGCAATGATCACTGACAACCAATCAATTTAATGCTTATGGAGGATTGCTTTCTATGGCAAATTACAGGAAAGACGACTCCGCGCCGAAGGCGGCTTCAAGCCCGAAGGGCGGTAATACAAAAACAGGAAAGAAAAAGAAAAAGCACCCCGTGGCTTACACGATTTTTCTCTTCTTTTTCTGCATATTCGTTGCAGGTATGCTGACGGTCATCATCGTCGGCACTTCCGTGCTGTCATATATCGACTCCAATGTCAACGGTAATGTTCTTGTGGATCTGGATACCTATAAAAATTCGCAGAATCAGACATCCATTATGTATGCTTATGACGACGATGAGAACATCATCGAACTCGCAAGACTTCACGGTGAAGAAAACCGTATCTGGGTCGATTATGACGAAATGCCCCAGAATCTTCTCTGGGCTTTCGTCTGCCTTGAGGATAGGCGTTTTTATGACCACTCCGGTGTGGACTGGATCAGAACGATCGGCGTTCTTGTGAAGCCCTCGGCAAAAGGTCAGGGCGGCTCAACCATTACCCAGCAGCTGATCAAAAACCTCACAGACGATAAAGACGCCACCTTTAACCGTAAATTTCATGAGATTATCCGCGCCCTGAATCTGGAGATGAACTATTCAAAAAAGGATATCCTGGAGGCTTATCTCAATACCATTCCCCTCGGCGCCGGATGCTACGGCGTGAAAACTGCCGCCGAAACCTATTTCGGCAAATCCGTTTCTGAACTGACACTCCTCGAGTGCGCGACCCTCGCCGGCATTACGCAGGCTCCCTACAGTCAGAACCCTTATGTGAACTTTGAAAAGTGCATGGACAGAAAAAACACCTGCCTTTACTGGATGAAAACAGAGGGAAAAATCAGCGAAGAAACCTATAACAAATACAAAGCAATGAATGTTAAGGTACTGGCCAAAGGAACAGCTACCGCAAGCGAAGAAAAGAAAGAGGATATTGATATTCTCTCATGGTATGAGGAATATGTCATTGATCAGGTTATTGCCGATCTGCAGAAAGAATACGGTTATGACTATCACGAAGCCTGGCGTAAGGTTTATTACGGCGGCTTGAGCATCTATGCTGCCGTTGACCTGGATGTGCAAAATACCCTCGAAAGCATCTATGCAAAACGAAGCGGATTCCCCTATTCCCGCACCGACAGCAAAGGCAAGCTGCCGGAATCCGCCATGACGATTATGGACTATCAGGGCAGAATCGTAGCCCTGGTGGGCGGCACCGGTGAAAAAAACACCAACAGAGCCTATAACCGAGCCACTGATACCCGTGCCAAAAGGCAGCCCGGTTCTTCAATCAAGCCGCTTTCCGTCTATGCACCGGCCGTCGATCTCGGCCTTGTCACCGCCAATTCTACCATTCTCGAAAAAGCTCTGACACTTAACGGTAAACCGTGGCCCAGAAACTTCAACGGTGATCACGGTTCGGGCTCCTATATAACGGTACAGAATGCTCTTGTCCGTTCTCTTAACACGGTTCCGGCCAGAATCTTAAAGGAACAGCTTGGTGTGCAGGCTTCTTTCAAATACTGTAATGAGAATTTCCACCTGAACCTCTCAGAGGGTGACAAAGATCTCAGTCCCCTGGTCGTCGGCGGCACCAACACTGGATGTACAACCCTGGAAATGGCGGCGGCTTTTGCCACCTTCGGCAACGGCGGACGCTATTATGAGCCCTACAGCTACTATAAAGTCACGGACAGAAACGGCAATATTGTTCTCGACAGATCCAATGAGCTGCCTCAGCAGTCCATCAAAGAAAGCACAGCCGACAGTATGCTTTCCATGCTTACGGCAGCAGTCACTCAGTCCAACGGTACCGCCTACGGCTCAAAAATCAGCGGCTTCCAGACCTTCGCAAAAACCGGTACAACTTCTGATAACTGCGACAAGTGGTACTGCGGCGGTACACCCCATTATGTATGCGCCGTATGGTACGGCTACGACTTACCTTCCAACCTTTATACCGGCGCAACAAACCCCTCAAAGACCATTTTCAAATATGTTTTCAGTAAGCTCCACACCGGTCTGAGCTCCAAATCCTTTGACGATGTCAAAAAGTCCGTTGACAACGCGATCAACTCGGCGCAGGGTGACTGACCGTGGTGATACTGTCTGTCGATTATGGGGATATGCGCACGGGCATTGCCGTCTGTGACCGGCTCGAAATGCTCGCCTCCCCTGCCGGAATGATCAAGGGCAATTATGCGCCCAAGGTGATTGAAGAGATTCTCCTTTACTGTGAAAAATATAAAGCGGAGCGAATTGTGGTAGGTCTGCCGAAAAACATGGACGGCAGTGAAGGCGAAAGAGCTGAAAAATGCAGAGCTTTCGCGGAAGCACTGGAAAAGGCCAGCGGTATTCAGACCGTCCTCTTTGACGAGCGTCTGACCACGGTTTCCGCCCACAGAATCCTCAGTGAGAACAATGTCAGCTCAAAGAAACGCAAACAGGTGGTTGACAGTCTGTCTGCCGTCATGATTCTTGAGGGCTATCTGAAAAGCAAAAACCAATAAAAAGAAGCTGATACTTTGATGAGTGTTTCAAAGTATCAGCTTGATTTTTTATTCTCGGATCTTATTTCATCAGATAGACCCTTGTCTCATAGGGTCTGGTCAGGAAGCCGTTATGTATCAGCGGATTGCTGTCATAATTGCTCAGAACAAGCTCTGCGCTGCTGAGATCGAAATCCTTAGGCGCTCTGAAAGCAACCTCATTTTCCGTAAATGAGCAAAGAACAAGCATTCTCTGGGCACCATAGTTTCTTTCGTAAGCAAAGATGTCCTTGCAAGTTTTCAGCAGTTTGAAGTCACCGTAAATGACGATCTCGTTTTCCT
>JAQXMV010000185.1 GCA_029013165.1 Oscillospiraceae bacterium
ATGATCTTTTCATGATCATGCAGTCGGTCTCTTTGGCAGATGAGCTTACGCTGGATATCACTGACAGCGGCAAAACAGAGATTACCTGCAGCAATCCTGAAATACCCACTGATGAACGGAATATCGCCCATAAAGCTGCGGAAGCCTTCTTTGCCTTTACCGGCATCAACAATCCCGGACTTAAAATTGATATCGTCAAACACATTCCTCACGCTGCTGGACTCGGCGGCGGCAGTGCTGACGGCGCCGGCGTCATACAAGGACTGAACCGCCTGTTTGACGCGAAACTCAGCGAAAAGGATCTCATCACAGTCGGCAGCCGTGTCGGCGCCGATGTCCCCTTTTGCGCCCTTGGCGGCACAATGCTCGGCCAATATACGGGCACTGTACTTTCCCATCTTCCGGATCTTCAGCTCGGAAAATGTATCATTGTTAAGCCACAACAGAATGTTTCCACAGCGGCGGCCTATGCGGCCTTCGACACGGCGGACAGAGTGCGACATCTGGACAGAACCGCCATGCTCTGCGCCATTATGACCGGCGACAACGAAAAGGTCTTGGCTAATGTGGGCAATGTCTTTGAACAGTTCATTGAAGTGCCCGACAGAGTTGTCATCAAATCCATCATGAAAAAGCACGGGGCAGACTGTGCCTGCATGAGTGGCAGCGGCCCGAGCGTCTTTGGCCTCTTCCGCGACAGCGAAAAGGCTGTTGCCTGTCTTGACGATCTGAAGAAAGAGTTTTCCAACGCCTTTTTGTGCGATTTCTGCGCCGACGGAACGGAACCTATCGCGTAACAAGTTATTTCCGTTCATTTATAGACAAAGATTCATGATTATGGTATAATGGCAGAAATTTACACAAAAGCGAGGTATTCAATGAATTTAGCAAATAAACTGACAATTTTCAGAGTTGTACTGGTTCCCTTTTTCGTTTTTTTCATGTTGACGGATTTGGTGCCCTACAGCCGATATATTGCCTTCGCCATTTTTGTTGTGGCGACAATCACGGACAAGCTCGACGGCACCATTGCAAGAAAATATAACATGATCAGCTCTTTCGGCAAATTCATGGACCCTATTGCCGATAAACTGCTGGTTTCCTCGGCTCTGATCTGTATGACAGCTCTCGGTGAGATGCCTGCATGGGTCGTTCTGATCATCATTGCAAGAGAGTTTGCCATCAGCGGAATCCGCCTTGTGGCCGCTGACAACGGCGTAGCCATTGCCGCCTCCTGGTGGGGAAAAAGCAAAACCATTGCCCAGATGCTGATGATCATTATCATGCTGCCGAAAATTCCTCAGCTCTATCTCATCGGTCAGATCGTCATGTATATTGCCCTTGTGCTGACCGTTGTTTCCCTCATTGATTATATTGTCAAAAACCGCAAGGTACTTGCGCTGAACAATATGTAATAACACACGCGGTGCGCCGGTTTTCTCCGAAGGACGGCGCCACAGAATCAACACACTATCAGAAAGGAAGTCACACAAAATGAACAAAGGTAAGTTCTATATCACAACTGCCATTGCCTATACTTCGAGAAAACCTCATATCGGCAACAGCTATGAAATCGTATTGACCGACGCCATCGCCCGGTTCAAAAGACTGCAGGGCTATGATGTCTTTTTCCTGACCGGCACCGACGAGCACGGCCAGAAAATCGAGGAATACGCCAAAAATGCAGGCGTTACGCCGAAAGAATATGTCGACAAGGTGGCAGGCGAAATCAAGGGAATCTGCGACACGCTGAACACCACCTATGATAAGTTCATCAGAACCACGGACAGCTACCATGAAAAGGCTGTTCAGCATATCTTCAAAAAGCTCTATGATCAGGGCGACATCTATAAAAGTGAATATGAGGGTATGTACTGCACGCCCTGTGAGTCTTTCTGGACTGAGGCTCAGCTCGTGGACGGCAAATGCCCCGACTGCGGCAGAGAAGTCAAAAAAGCCAAAGAGGAAGCCTATTTCCTGCGTCTTTCCAAATATCAGAAGCAGCTCGAGGAATATATTGAAAGCAACGACAATTTCATTTATCCCGAAAGCCGCAAAAAAGAGATGCTGAATAATTTCATCAAGCCGGGACTGCAGGATCTCTGTGTTTCCAGAACCTCATTTAAGTGGGGCATTCCCGTCACTTTTGATGACAAACATGTCATTTATGTCTGGATGGACGCACTTTCAAACTACATCACGGCTCTCGGCTATGACACCGAGGGCTCCGGTGAACTTTATCAGAAATATTGGCCGGCCGATGTCCACATCATCGGCAAGGATATCGTCCGGTTCCACACGATATATTGGCCGATCATGCTCATGGCTCTGGGTGAGCCTTTGCCGAAACAGGTTTACGGTCACCCGTGGTTGCTCTTCGGCACGGATAAAATGTCCAAGTCAAGAGGCAATGTCATTTATGCCGACGAACTGGCTAAACTCATCGGTGTGGACGCTGTCAGATATTATCTGCTCTCTGAAATGCCCCATGCCAATGACGGTTCCATTTCCTATGAAACCATCATTGAGCGTTATAATTCCGATCTTGCCAACACCCTCGGCAACCTTGTCAACAGAACCGTCGCCATGACGAACAAATACTTTGACGGTGTGATCCCTGCCCCCATCTGCCCCGAAGAGATTGACGGTGAACTGAAAGCCTTTGCCGCCCAGACGGTGGCAGCCGTGGAAAAGAATTTTGAGACCTATCATATCGCCGATGCGGCTGAGGCGGTTATGAATCTTGCCAAACGCTGCAACAAGTACATTGACGAAACAGCTCCCTGGGCACTGGCCAAAGATGAAGCGAAAAAAGATCGCCTCGCTACTGTTCTTTATAATCTCCTGGAGGGAATCAGATTTATCAGCGTGTTGCTCAAACCCTTTATGCCTGACACCTCTGAGGCCATACTCAAGCAGATCGGCAGTGATATTGACGATTATGACTCACTCTCAGGTTTCGGCGCACTGAAAAGCGGAGAAAAAGTCGGCACCGCCACACCGCTGTTTGCCCGAATTGACGCCGAAAAAATGCTGGCTGATATCGAACAGCAACAAAAACAGGCTCAGGAGAAAGAGAAAACCATTGAGGAAATCGAAGGCGTGGCTAAAATCTCCATCGACGATTTTGCCAAGGTCGATCTTCGCGTGGCAAAAATCACCGACTGTGAACCCATCAAGCGAGCCAAAAAGTTGCTGAAACTGACCCTTGATGACGGCACAGGCAAACCGCGTACCGTAGCCTCCGGCATTGCAAAATGGTATCAGCCCGAGGATCTGATCGGCAAGAGTGTGATCGTTGTCTCCAACCTCAAGCCGGCTGTTCTCTGCGGTGTGGAAAGCCAGGGTATGATTCTCGCCGCTGACTGCAGCGAGGACGATGTCAAGGTCGTTTTTGTCGACGGCATGCCTGCAGGAGCAAAGGTCAGATAAATGAACATATTTGACACTCATGCCCACTATGATGACGAGGCTTTTGACGGGGACAGAGACGCGCTGTTATCGGAGCTTTTCTCCGGCGGCATCTGCGGAATCATCAACTGTGGCTGCGATTTGAAGTCCAGTTTGAATAGTTTGGCTCTGACGCAAAAATACCCACAAATATACGCTGCTGTCGGTGTTCATCCCCATGAGGCCGAAGAAGTCACCGAGCAGGATATGCAAAAACTGCGTGCGCTTTATGCAGAGAAAAAGGTAGTGGCTGTCGGCGAGATCGGTCTGGATTATCACTATGATTTTTCACCGCGAGATCGTCAGCTCGAAATTTTCGAGAAACAGCTTGCCTTATCCAAAGAACTATCACTCCCTGTCATTATTCACGACAGAGAAGCCCACGAGGACACCCTGAGACTGCTGAAGCAATACCGTCCCACCGGTGTTGTGCACTGTTTTTCCGGTTCTGTGGAAATGGCTCAGGAGATCATCGCTTTAGGAATGTATATCGGTCTCGGCGGCGCCGTAACCTTTAAGAACGCCAAACGGCCCGTTGCAGTGGCAGAATATGTGCCCCTTGACAGGCTTCTGCTAGAAACCGACGCTCCGTATATGGCTCCTGTCCCCTGCCGCGGTCAGCGCTGTAACTCGCTTATGATTGATCTGACGGCACAAAAAATCGCTGAGATCAAAGGGTTGGCCAAGCAGGAATTGATTGATACTTGCACGGCAAACGCAAAAACGCTCTTTTCACTTTAAAAAACAACCCGGCATTTTCAACATAATGCCGGGTGAATTTTTATACAATGTTATCGGTTATTCTGCCGGAGGAACTTCAAGAGACAGCTTGCCGAGCTTTCCGCTGCGGTATTCATCCATGATCATCACGGCGGCGCGCTCTGTGTTGATTTCTCCTCCTCGCATGAGCATTCCCCTCTCTCTGCCGATCTCCTCGAGGATTTCCCAGGGCATGGCGCTGTCTAAATCTTCGATATTCTGCAGCTTATATCTTCCTGTCAGCTTTTCAGGATAGTTGTCGCGCAAAACCGAGATCAGTCGGATCGCCATGGTTTCGCTGTCGGTGACCTCATCCTTGACGGAACCGATAAAAGCAAGCTTATCCCCCACTTCGGGATCGTCAAATTTCGGCCACAAGACGCCGGGCGTGTCGAGCAGTTCAATATGATTGCCAATGGCAAACCACTGATTCTGTCTCGTAACACCGGGTTTGTCGGCGACCTTGGCTCTGCTTTTGCCGGCCATACGGTTGATAAAAGAGGATTTACCCGTGTTGGGTATTCCTACCACCATAATTCTCAGTGCTTTTCCACTCATACCCTTTTCTTCGTTGGATTTGATTTTGTCGGCGAGGACTTTTTTGACGATATGGTGATAATTGCCGAGACCCTTACCGCTGCGGCAATCAACCGCCATGGCGTACTGGCCTTTTTTTGAAAAGTATTCGATCCATCTGGCGGTAACAGCCTCATCGGCCATGTCGCATTTATTCAGAAGAACAATCCGAGGCTTATTCTTGGTCATTTCGTCAAGCTCGGGATTGCGGCTTGAAAGCGGAATCCGCGCATCAAGCAATTCCGTCACCGCATCAACCAGCGGCAAGCTCTCTTTCATCAGTCTGCGGGTTTTTGCCATATGACCCGGGAACCACTGGACTACCTGTTTTTGTGAATCTGCCATTGTCCTACTCCTTCATAACGATATGTGATAGTATAAATCCGCATGGTTTTGTTTTGCCATGCGGAATCATTTTTTATTCTACTTTCCAGTCGGAAAAGCTGTTGAGCTTCATTCTGCCGGTTAGCTGATCTTTGACAAAAATTCTGTATTTCACGACGCCGAGAAGGTACTCATTCTGAATAAATCCGACCTTTTCCGAACGGCTGTCCGTAGAACCTTGTCTATTGTCGCCCATGACAAAAACATGACCCTCCGGAACCGTAACGGGGAAATTGACACCCTCATGATTGAGCGTCAGATTATTGATATAGGGCTCATCAAGGACAACGCCGTCCACACTAACCTCACCGGTGGAAAAGTCAATGTCAACCGTCTGATTTTCCGTGGCAATGATTCTTTTGACAATGGGTTCATCAAAATAATTGGGCTGTGTGATAATGACCACCTGACCGTATTGCGGCTCAGCATCAAAAGCAGAAACAATGAGAAAATCCTCATGCATCAATGTGGGAACCATCGAAGTGCCGATAACGCCGACCACGCGGAAAAGGAAAGTGAAGATCAGCATAATAGACACCAGAGCCACCGCCAGCACCGATGCGATATCATAGAAATTAATATAGATTTTTTCCTTAAAGGTCAGATCCTTTTTATCTTTTTTTGTTATATCACTGATCATAGTGTATGCCACCTTTTGGTATATTACTCAAATTATACCTTACAAGTATAAAACAAAATAAAAAATAAGTCAAGAATTTTACTGTGGATTTCCGCGAAAAAACAAAAGGAAGGGCCAACCCTTCCTTTCAGCTTGTCGAAAATGTATTTTCGACAAGCTGGAGACTGCCGAGAAA
>JAQXMV010000186.1 GCA_029013165.1 Oscillospiraceae bacterium
GGCCCCGCGGTGCCGACCGAAAGACCGAGCGGGCTTCGACATGGGACGGTTGGCGGCGATGCGGGAAAGTGTGTGGTGGTGGGGAGGGCGCGGCCCCGGGCGGCGCCCGGCAGGGCGCCGCAGCCGTAAAGCGCCCGCAAGGGCGCTTTACGGCACTGAGCCTTCGGCTCAGTTCCGGGGCCGCGTTGGCGCGCGCTTCCGCGCGCGCCATGCCCGCCGCCTGCCGGCGGCGGGCAGCGAGGGCATCCGCCCTCGCCCCGGCGGCTTCGCCGCCGGGCCCCACCTCTCTTCCGTCTGCATAGAAACCATGAATCTCTCTGTCCCGTCTATTTCGTCATTTTCAGCGTTTTGAAATGAAAACAATCTTTAAACTTGATTTTTAGTTACAATAATAAACTTGATAACAGAAAACAGAGGAATTGATTATGGATAAAAAGAATATCGGCGATAAACTCGTTCTTTACCTTTTTAAAATGTTAATTAGCCTTTTCGTTGCCGGATCCCTTTATTATGTCTGGATCCATTACTTTAACCAAATGATCCGGCTGCCCTTCTTCCGCCTGGGAAACTATTTTCTGGCGGCAGTGTTCTTTGTGGTTTATATCGGTTTTGTCCGCGTTTACGGCGGTTTTCTTGTGGGCACCTCCGAGGTTCTTGACCTGATTTTTTCTCAGATCATTTCACTTGGCTTTTTGCAGTGTACCTGCTATGTGGTCTTTTCCCTTTTGAGCTATAAGCTCCTTTCTCCCTGGCCTTTTGTGGTGATTTTTCTGGTACACAGCGCCGTGGCGGCTCTCTGGTGTTTCTGCGCGGACTGGGCCTATTTCCGGCTTCATAAGCCAAAAAATACGGTCGTTGTTTTCGGCAACAGGGAATCCTATGAAAGCCTGAAAGGCATCAAGGCCATGAAAAAACGCTTCCAGGTTCTTCGCGTCTATCATTATGAGAAGATGCCTTTAGAGGATCTCTATGAAAACATCAAAAGCGTTGACGCGGTCTTTCTCTGCGGCGTACCGTCGGATTACCGTAACGAGGTGGTCAAGCACTGCATTGCCGTCGATAAATCCGTTTATATTAAGCCGAAGATTTCAGACACGATTATCCGTGGCAGCAAAACCATTCAGATGATGAATGTGCCCGTTTACCGCTGTAAAAGAGGCGACAAGAGTCTCATTTATATATTTGTCAAGAGAATTTTTGATATTCTTCTGTCCCTGATTGCCATCATTATTTCTTCTCCGATCATGGCGGGAACTGCTCTGGCCATCTGGCTCTACGATAAAGGCACGCCTATTTACCGTCAGGTGAGACTGACGAAAAACGGCAGGGAATTTGAGCTGATCAAGTTTCGCAGCATGATCCTCAATGCCGAGGGCGACGGCGTGGCCCGTCTGGCCAAAGATCACGACGACCGGATCACTCCCGTGGGAAAATTTATCCGGAAAACGCGGCTGGATGAGCTGCCTCAGCTTTTTAATATCCTCAAGGGCGATATGTCCTTTGTGGGCCCGAGACCCGAAAGGCCCGAGATAGCCAAGCAATATGAAAAGGATATGCCCGAATTTGCTCTCAGACTGCAGGTCAAGGCCGGACTCACCGGTTATGCTCAGGTTTACGGAAAGTATAACACGCCGCCCTATGACAAGGTGCAAATGGATCTGATGTATATTGCCAACCAGTCTTTTATCGAAGATCTCAAGCTCATGCTCATGACCTTCAAGATCATGTTCATTTCCTCCAGTACCGAGGGCGTCAGCGACGACCAGACGACGGCAGGAAAGAAAAAACATCACCCATAATCAGGCTTTTGCCTATGGGCAGGCCATAATCGTGCGGCGAGCGCTGACAGGATAGATCGGCCGCAAAGCGTGTTTTCTCCTTTGCGCCGAATCCCTTTCGGCAAGGGAATCGAAGGTGAGAAGTGAAGCGAAGCTGTCAGCGTTCTCCGCCGACCTGCAAAAAAACGACTATATTGTTGATTCAGCCTCAAGAAGGATTTTCCGATTCTCTCTGAGGCTCAAAATATACTTTTCAGGTGATTATTATGTATCCGGATTACTACCAAGTCAGAGCTGAAAACAAAGCACAGATCAAACGGCTCGGTCTGCTGGCCGGCGGGGCCTTGCTGGGCTATATCATCATTCAGAACGGTCTGTCCCTGCTATTCGCGAAAGTCGGTCTGATGGATCTTTACAGCAGAAACCCCGTTTATCAGAGCGCCATGGATATTATCTTCACGCTGTGCGGACTACTTTTGCCCTTTTTGTTTTTTGGCCGGAAAATGCAGAAAATCTCCCACTGTGCCGATCCTCTGCGTCCGAAAGCCGCCGGAAACAAAACCGATGTATTTCTGGCCGTTGTCGCCGGCGTGGGCGTCTGCATGCTGGCCAATATTTTCACTTCCTATTTCACCATGTTCCTTGCCATGTTCGGCATCGAGCTTTCCTCGCCGGATATTGCCATGCCCGGCGGAGCCGAGGGCGTCCTCATCACCCTGCTGCGCGTAGTGGTGGTTGCGGCTCTGTGTGAGGAAATCGCTATGCGCGGCTATGTTATGGGCTCACTGAGAAAATACGGTGATGGTTTTGCGATTTTTGCCGCCGCCTTTGTCTTTGCCGTCATGCACGGCAATCTGATTCAGGCGCCTTTTGCCCTGATTGCCGGCGTCGCCATCGGTTATTTCACCGTGAAAACCGGCACCCTGTGGACGGCCTTTATCATTCACGCCCTCAATAACACCGTCTCGGTTTTGTCCTCTTATGCCTATGATATGCTCGGCGCGGAAAAGGCCTCGGTGCTCTATATGATTATCCTGGTTTTCCTGATTACGGCAGGACTCATCTGTTTTGCGGCTTTCACCGTGAGGACGAAATCCGTGAAACTCAGTGCCGGCAACAGTATGCTCTCACCGGGTGAAAAAATGTGGGCCTTTATTTTCAATCCCACTATGATTATTGCTTTGGTATTTATGCTGTATATCACGGCGGCCTATATTGATCTTGCCTGATATGGGCGTATTATAAAACGCCGGGAGGAAAACGATGTCCCATTCAGAATATATGAACGAGGCACTGCGCCTGGCGGCGCAGGCCGCCGCCGAAGGCGAGGTACCGGTCGGTGCCGTTGTGGTCCATGAGGGCGAGATCATCGGCCGGGGATACAACCGCAGACAGCAGCTGCAAAACGCCATGTCTCACGCGGAAATAGAAGCCCTCGACGGTGCCTGCAGAAAATTAGGCTCCTGGCGGCTGGAGAAATGCAGTCTTTATGTGACGCTGGAGCCCTGTCCCATGTGCGCCGGCGCCATCGTCAATGCGAGGATAGCCGAGGTCATTTTCGGCGCCTATGATGAAAAATGCGGTTGTTTCGGTTCGGCGGTGAATTTCTGCGATTTGCCCTTTGATCACCGTCCCGGTCTCATCGGCGGATATATGCAAAAGCAGTGCAGTCAAATACTGTCAGATTTTTTTGCCGATAATCTGCGAAAAAACTCCGAAACTAATGACAGCGGATCATGAAAAACTTTGTAAAAAAGGCTTGACATTTTATAAAACTTGTAATATAATGTTCAAGCACTGTTGTGAACAGCGCTTGTTTTATGTGGCGGTATAGCTCAGTTGGCTAGAGCATTCGGTTCATACCCGGAGTGTCGTAGGTTCAAATCCCACTGCCGCTACCATTTTTTGAAAGATAAAGAGTGCAGGATAGCGCGTCCTCCTCTTTCACATATATGGCCCGGTGGTCAAGCGGTTAAGACATCGCCCTTTCACGGCGGGAACACGAGTTCGATTCTCGTCCGGGTCACCAATCGCGTACAGTCATCTCAAAAGAGATGGCTGTTTTTTTGTGCATTTTATAATCCCGGTCAAGACAAAGGAATAGTACGCGCTCTGAGGGTGCTATGTGAAAGAACAACATGAATCATAAACGACAATTTGTCAATAAAATAGTATTCCACGCACAAAAAAGCAAAGCACCAACATACCCAAATAGTCGAATATCTAACCTCGCACACCTCTCAAAAATCGCCAACAAGACGAGGGGTGCGAAGCGGTGGGCCCCCTCGTCACCGAAAAGAAGCGGTGCCAAAAAGGCAACCACATAAAACACCCGACTGTCGGCAAACCGCGCAGATCGACTGTATTTTCGCCGATGAAAGGTTTCGTAACAATCAGCACAACGAACCTAAAAGGAACAAACAAAAATCATTCCACCAACCACATTCGGCGAAAATACCCCGGAGCGATTGACAGGCGCTGGGAAGTGTTTTGCATACTTTGTCACGCCTGACAAAGTATGAGCCCCCGCGGCTTGAGCGGTGCAACCTGAAAGACACCACTATATAACTCATATCAAACAAATCTGACCGTTTGCACCCGGGTAGGGACACGGCAAGCCGTGCCCGCCTATGGCAACCTCACTAAATAATGATTCACTTGTGTGCTAATCTCACTCATGGTTTATGGTTTTAGTAAAACGGGACATCGCGCCACCGGAAAAGCACACAAAAAAGGGCGCTGTCTGCGCAGCGCCACCGTAACGGATAACTCCGTCTTTTATATAAAAGG
>JAQXMV010000187.1 GCA_029013165.1 Oscillospiraceae bacterium
AGCACGATGTTATGGGTGGCCGCACGGGAACCAATGCTGACTGTATAAGCATTTCTGCCGGCGGCGTGAAAACAGCACTGTTGTCTGTTCCGCTTCGCTATATGCACACCGGCTGTGAAATCATCCATGTGGAGGATATCGAAAACACGGCTAAGTTGATAGCGGCGTATCTGCTGAAAAAGGAGGCGGAAAGCCATGCTTGATACCCTCAGAGATCTTTGTCTCATCAACGGCACCTCCGGCGATGAGAGTAAGGTACGCAACTATATTATTAACAGAATCAAAGATCGGTGCGAATACCGCGTTGATCCTATGGGAAATATCCTGGCACATAAAAAAGGTGCCTCTGCCACCAAAAATAAGGTGATGGTGAGCGCTCACATGGACGAGGTCGGCTTTATCATTACGAATATCTGTGAAAACGGTTTTCTGAAATTCAGTCCTGTCGGCGGTGTTGACAGCCGGGTTGTTCTCGGCAGAAAACTGACGGTGGGAGAAAGGGGGATTCCCGGAATCGTCGGTGCAAAAGCCGTTCATTTGACCGAAGGTGATGAGTCCGGGAAGGTGCCGGGCTTTGACAAGCTCTATATTGATATCGGCGCCGAAAGCCGGGAAGAGGCATTGAAGTGGGTCAGTGTCGGCGATACGGCTTATTTTGCCTCGGACTATCTGGAGTTCGGCGACGGAAAGATCAAAGCGAAAGCCATAGATGATCGTTTCGGCTGTGCGGTTATGATCAAACTGATCGAGAGCGAGCTTGCCTTTGACTGTGACTTCGCTTTCCTTGTGCAGGAAGAAGTCGGCTGCCGCGGAGCCGGTCCGGCTGTCTTTTCTCTCCGACCGGACTTTGCCGTTGTGCTGGAGGCCACTACAGCCGGGGATATTGCCGGTGTTTCCGCTGAGGACAGCGTGTGTCTGCAGGGAAAGGGCGCAGTGGTTTCTTTCATGGACAGAGCCTGCGTCTACAACCGGGAGCTTTATAAAGGAGCCTTTGCCCTGGCAGAGAAAAAGGGCATTGCCATACAAACCAAGACAGCGGTTGCCGGAGGAAATGATGCCGGTACCATCGTCAAAAGCGGCCCGGGCGTGAAAGCAATCGCTGTTTCACTGCCTTGCCGATATATCCATTCGGGCACCTGTGTTGCCGATAAAAAAGACATGGACGCCTGCCTTGCGCTGGCAAAAGCTCTGACGGAGGAATATGCCGATGCTTAATCTGGCAACCACAGCTCAAAAAGAGGAGGCGCTCACAGCTTGTCGTGACAGCGTCATCGGCACTCGAATTGCCTGCCTGATTGAGGCATACGGTTTTGATAAGGATTATTTCACCCTTTGGATTCAGACATACGATAACACCGTTACCGCTTTGCTTTCCTGCTTTTTCGGCAGTTACACATTGCTAACTTTTGACGGCGCCGATCAGGCTGAACTGCGGGATTTTTTGGCGATGAATGGCTGTCAGTCCCTCATGTGCAGTCCGGATTTTTGCCGTGAAGCAGGAATCAAGAATTTTACAGAAAAAAACGCCTATGTGTTTTGCGATTCTGCCGATGAAAACGCGGCGCAGGATCTCGATGAGAGTCAGTATAAAGCACTGTATACTTTGATCAGCGAGAGAATACCCGGCTCTTTTGGTAGCAGCAAAGAGGACTATCTGTCTTGGCTCTCTGATTTTACCTACCGAAAAAAGCGCGGTCTTTCCCGCGCCAAGGGTATGAGTTCCGACGGGGTGCTATTCGCCTGCGTGATGACCTCTGCCGAAGCGAAATCGGCGGCGATTATCAGCGGCGTGGCCTGTCATGCGCATTTCCGCGGCGGAGGCTACGGCGGAAAAGTTGTCTTGTCGGCAGTCAGTGAACTGCAGAGAGAGAACAAAAAGGTCTATGTCATTGCTCTCAATGACAGCGCCTGTGGCTTTTATGAGCACATAGGATTTCGATTGAAAGAGAAAATTTGTTTTATTGAAGGGATATAAAAATGTTTCATTTTGATAATAGAGTGGAAAAGCTTGCCGATGAGGCACTGAAAACAGCAAAGGAAGAATTTAACCGGATTGACAGTATCACGGAATATAATCAGCAGAAAATGCTCAAGGCCTTCATCGACAACGGCGTCAGCGAAGCGATGTTTGCCGAAAGCACCGGTTACGGATATAACGACAGGGGCAGAGAGGTCATCGACAGGGTTTTTGCTCAGGCTGTCGGTGCCGAGGATTCCATGGTCAGACACAACTTCACCTGCGGAACACACACCCTGGCCGTGGCGCTTTTTGGAGTTCTTCGTCCGGGCGACACCATGCTCTGCGTGACGGGACTTCCCTATGACACCATTCAGCCGGTGATCGGCATCGACGGAAAGGGCAGCGGAATGGGCTCTCTGACGGAATGCGGTGTCAAATACGAGCAGATTGATCTGAACGAAAAAGGTGAAATTGATTTCGCCACCGTAGAAAAGCGATTGGAACGCGGCGGTGTGAAAATGGTCTATCTTCAGCGTTCACGGGGCTATAGCCTCAGACCGTCTCTTTCGGTGGCAAATATCAAAAAAGTGATTGATATTACCAGAAAAACCTGCGACGCCATGGTGATGGTCGACAACTGCTACGGCGAATGGACGGAAACCATCGAGCCGACTGATGTGGGCGCCGATCTCATGGCCGGCTCTTTGATCAAGAATCCCGGTGGCGGCATTGCCAAGACCGGCGGTTACATAGCCGGCAAAAAAGAATATGTGGAGCTTTGTTCCTATCGGCTCACAACACCCGGCCTCGGCCGTGAGGTCGGCTGTACCCTCGGACACAGCAGAGAGCTGTTTATGGGTATCTTTAACGGTCCTCATGTTGTGGGCGAAGCCCTGAAAGTGGCGGCTTTCACCAGTGCGCTTTTCACCCTCATGGGCTTTGACCCCACGCCCTCTGTCGGCGAAACGCGCCATGACATCATTCAGGCAGTCCGCCTGGTGAAAGAGGAAAATCTGATTGCTTTCTGCCAAGGTCTGCAGAAAGGCTCTCCCATTGACTCCTTTGTAGTGCCTGAGCCCTGGGATATGCCGGGCTATGACAGCAAGGTCATCATGGCTGCCGGGGCTTTCACCCTGGGCTCATCCATTGAGCTTTCGGCTGACGCGCCTCTTCGTGAGCCTTATGCCGTCTGGCTGCAGGGGGGACTGAACTTCCATTCGGGCAAGGTTGCCGTGATGTACGCCGCGGAAGAAGTGCTGAAAGCTCTGGATAAACAGGGGGAAAAGTAATGGCTTTTAAAGGCTTTGATCCGAATGTTTTTATGCTTCTTGAACTCAATAAATTCAATGACAGTAAGAACTTTTATGACAGTGTAAAAGAGGAAATTAAGGAAAAAGCGATCGTTCCCATGCGGCAGCTTGCCGAGGATCTCGGCAAGGAGCTTTATGCCGTTGACAGCAAAATGCAGCTCAATCCCACGAAAATGGTATCGCGAATCAGGCGAGATACGCGCTTTTCCAAGAATAAAGAGCTTTACCGTGCCAATGTATGGTGTATGTTCATGCGGGATAAGCACCAGTGGAACTATATGCCCTGTATGTGGTTTGAGTATTATCCCGATAGCTACAGCTATGGCGTCGGTATGTTCAGAACTGATGCTGTTTATCTCGAGGCTTACAGAAAAGCGCTGCGTGAAAACGGCAGAGCCTTTCTTCGGGCACTGAGAAGTCTGGAAAAAACAGGAGCTGTTGCCTGCGTCGAGAGCTTTAAAAAGGATAAGCCCGGCATAGAGGAAGTCTCTGATGCTCTAAAGCCCTATTATAATGCCAAAAATATTCACTTTATATGCTCGTCGAACGAGATGAAAAATTTAATTGACGGCTTTATAAAAGAAGAATTGAGCCGCGCCATCAGCGCTTTTGCACCCATGTATCGGTTTCTGCTGGAAATCGGTGAAACATTAATCGAGAACGGAGAATGACCATGAAAACTGACAATCCGTACATTCATCTGAAAAGCGGTTCCGATATCCGAGGCGTCGCCGTCGACGGCGTTGCCGGTGAAAACGTCGAGCTGACGGACGATGTGATATTCCACTTGACAGCAGGCTTTTGCCGGTGGCTCCGGGAAAAGGGTCGGGGCTCTAAAAAGATCGCCGTCGGACACGATTCGAGAATTTCAGCTCAGAGAATCAAA
This sequence comes from Oscillospiraceae bacterium, assembly GCA_029013165.1. Classification (GTDB taxonomy): domain Bacteria; phylum Bacillota; class Clostridia; order Oscillospirales; family Acutalibacteraceae; genus UBA6857. The sequence goes on from JAQXMV010000187.1 coordinate 4,157, forward strand.
AAGCAGGTTATCGAGGCGCTGTCTCTTTTTGACTGCGAAATTTATGACTGCGGTTATGCTTCCACGCCGGCTATGTTTATGACCACCATTGATCTCGACTGTGACGCTTCGGTGCAGATCACGGCTAGCCATCACCCCTTTAACCGAAACGGTCTGAAATTCTTCACCAAAGACGGCGGATTGGATCCTGAGGATATCGAGAGAATTACCGTTCTGGCCGATAGCTCCTTTGAAAGAAAAATAACGCAGACCCGTGTGAAAGAAACCGACTACATGTCGGTGTATTCCGAAAGACTGAGAAATATGATCTGCCGCGAGGTCAACGCTGAGGACTATGATCATCCGCTGAAAGGATATAAGATCGTCGTTGACGCCGGTAACGGTGTCGGTGGATTTTATGCCGAAAAGGTACTTGCGCCTCTGGGCGCAGATGTCGCCGGCAGTCAGTTCCTGGAACCGGACGGTATGTTCCCGAACCATATCCCGAACCCGGAAAATTCACAGGCAATGGAATATATCTGCCGCGCCGTGAAAGCAAACGGTGCAGATCTCGGCATCATTTTCGACACCGATGTTGACAGAGCCGGCTGCGTGGACGAAAAGGGCAGGGAGATCAACCGGAACCGACTGGTTGCCTTGGCTTCAGTCATTGCCCTGGAGGATAACGCGGGCGGCACTATTGTCACAGACAGCGTCACCTCAACGGGCCTGACTGATTTTATTGAGCAGGATCTTGGCGGTGTTCATTACCGGTTTAAACGGGGCTACAGAAATGTGATCAATGAGCAGATGAGACTGCAGAGAGAGGGAATAAACTGTCCTCTTGCCATGGAGACTTCCGGTCACGCCGCTTTTCGGGATAATTATTATCTCGACGACGGCGCCTATCTGGTGACAAAAATTATCGTAAAAATGGCGCAAATGGGAAAACAGGGCAAAAAACTGGAATCCCTGATTGAGAATCTGCGCGAGCCGATGGAAGCCAAAGAGCTGCGCTTTCGGATTAATGCCGAGGATTTCCGTGCGGTGGGTCTCAGCGTTATCGAAAAGCTGGAACACTATGCTGCAGGAAAAGAGGGCTGGCGCATTGCCGACGATAACCGTGAAGGCATCAGAATTTATTTTGACGGTGCCGATCAAAAGGGCTGGCTTTTGATCAGGCTCAGCGTTCACGACCCGATTATGCCGCTGAATGTGGAGAGTGATGTTGCCGGTGGCGTGAAAAGAATTGCCGCCGAGTTTGCGGCCTTTATCAGGGATTTCCGTGAGCTTGATGTCCGACCGCTTGATGAATTTCTCAGTTAAAATTATGAATCTCCGAGGAGAAGAAAATGAAGAAATACACCTATCCGCTTTTGTTTATTCTGGTGATATCCATTCTCATTCTTGCGGTTGTCGGCAAAGCCTTTAAGCCGGCCTATACGCTGATCAGACCGCCGAAGGTCGGCGGAGAAAATCTTGCTATTGAGCTGGCCTTTGAGGACTATGCCGGTGAAAAATATTCTCTTCGTCAGCCTTTAAAAGGTGACTATCGATCCGCCTATACCTTTATTGATCTGGATAACGATGCTAAAGATGAGGTCATTGTCTTTTACAGTGACTATGAGGCTCTTGATGTTGTGAGAATGAATGTGCTGGATCAGATTGACGGAGAATGGAAATCAATCGCCGATTTTGACAGTGCCCATAATGAGATTCAGCAGGTTGAATTTGCCGATCTGGATCATGACGGCCGCAAGGAAATCATCGTCGGCTGGGGCACTTATCAGGATAATATGTCGAAGCTGATCAGCATTTATAAGCTCAAATACAGCACGGAGGTTTCCATTGAGCCGGTTTATGACGATACTTATTCCCGTTTTGAGATTTTCGACATCGACGGTGACGGACGGGAGGATATCCTGAATATCAAATATGTGAATTCGCCCGGCGGTGCTGAATACAATCTTTCTTTTGTCGGCTTCACAGAAAAGACGATCGCGGAAAAAGCCGTGGTCACCCTGGACAAGTCCTTTTCCACCGTGAACGATATCCACACAGATTCAGTTGATTCTGTCATGCGCATTTTTGTTGACGGCTATAAGGTCGACACCGGTATGCAGACCGAGTGCTTTCTGTGGAACAAGCAGGAGGAAGCCTTTGAACGGTTGCAGTTAAACGGCAACACGATCTGCGGCATGACCTCACGGACCGTATCCGTTTTCTGCAAGGATATTGACGGTGACGGCTTCGTGGAAGTGCCAGTTGAAGAAAACATACCCGTGAGCAATGTGATCACATCGGAAAAATCTGCCGAAACAGGGCAAAGCCTGATCAAATGGGTGCGGCTGAAAAACGGCACGGCAGAAACCGTCGAATATCATCTGCCGAATATCACACAGGGTTATTCTTATGTTTTTGATGAGAAATGGATCGGGAAGATTACTGTAGAAAACAATCTTGTCAACGGCATACTGACATTTTATCGGATAGAATGGCAAATGGGACAGATGGTCAGAGGTGAGCCTGTTTTCGCCGTGATGACGAGAGAAGAAAACGAATATGATGAGCACTTTTCAAGCAATTTCAAGTACCTGGTGGTCAATAAAAACAAGAGTTATTACTACAGGGTTTTTGAACCGGACAGCTTTGAAATCAGCAAAGCGCAAATTCTTGAACATATGAAATTCTGAGAGTA
>JAQXMV010000188.1 GCA_029013165.1 Oscillospiraceae bacterium
GCGTGCGCCGCCCGGGGCCGCGCCTGACGGCAGGCACCACTTCCCCCCAACAGCAGTCACTTTTCCTCCGACTGTAGGGAAGCTCTTTCTTAAAAATTTCTCCCACAAATAAAAAAAAGCGGCACCTTTTGTGCCGTAGAATATATATTGGCAGGGAAAAGCTGCCATACTAAGACGGCAGCTATACCAAAAATCAATCTTCCTTGCCGACAAGCCAGTTGAGTGAAACACCGAGTACCTCGGCAATAGCAACGAGCTCATAGTCGCAGACACCTCTGATCTGACCCTCAAGCTTGGAAAGGCCTGAAGCTGTCAGCTCAACACCCTTAATCTGGAGCTGAGTGAGAAGATCAATCTGCTTAATTCCCAATTCTTTGCGCTTTGCCTCTATTCTGGCGCCGACAATGTTTCTGTCACCAAGAGGCTGTTTCCTAATTCTCATAGTATTCTCACCTTCAATATTTTTAAACCGTCATATTCGGTTTTAAACATAATATCATGGAGCGCGGATTTTGTCAAGTTTTTATACCGGAAAATTTTATAAAAATATATTGTAAAAAGTGAAGTTTTTTGGTAGATAATATATATTCTTTGTCGAATTAGACTGATTTTAGTTCTACATAGTCAAATTATTTGATCTCCACATGTCGAATAGTCATAATTGAGAAAAATAATTATAAGATATATAAAAATTATATATTTGATATATAAAATATTTTTTCGATATTTTTTTATAAATTCCTGGGAAATACCCTAAAAAAAGCTTTTAAAATCAAAATTTAAGTAGTATAATAGCTTTTAATATACCCGAAAGGGTTAGGCATAACGCACCAAAAAGGAAAGGCAGCATCATATTATGAGCAACACAATGCAGTCCAGAAACCTGACCATGCTTGTTGATTTTTATGAGCTTTCAATGGCCAACGGCTATTTCACCAACGGCATGAGAGACAAAATTACCTATTTCGATATGTTCTTCAGAACCGTACCCGATGACGGCGGCTTTGCCATTATGGCGGGTCTGCGTCAGCTTGTGGACTATCTGAAAAATCTCAGCTTTACACAAAAGGATCTGGAACTTTTCGAGCGCAAGGGCTTTAACAGCGATTTTATCGACTATCTGCGAAATTTCAAATTTCAGTGTGATGTATGGGCCGTGCCCGAAGGCACGCCCATTTTCCCCGGCGAACCCATTGTCACAGTCCGCGGCCCCGTCATTCAGGCTCAGCTGATTGAGACCATGGTTCTGCTGACCATCAATCACCAGTCTCTCATTGCCACCAAGGCTAACCGCATCAAGCGCGCAGCCGACGGACGCGCCATCATGGAGTTTGGTTCACGGCGTGCGCAGGGCTATGACGCCGCCATTTACGGCGCAAGAGCCGCCTATATCGGTGGCTGCGACGCCACGGCCTGCACCATTGACGAACGGGATTTCGGTATCCCCGCCGTGGGAACCATGGCCCACTCCTGGGTTCAGCTTTTCGGAGACGAGCTGGAAGCTTTCTGCGCTTATGCCAGACAGTACCCCGATAACTGCACCCTGCTGGTCGACACCTATAATGTACTGAAATCCGGTATACCCAACGCCATTGAGGCTTTCAAAAGAGAGGTTCTTCCCCGTGGCTTCCGTCCCAAGGGTATCCGCATTGACAGCGGCGACATCACCTATCTCTCCCGCAAGGCAAGAAAAATGCTCGATGACGCCGGTTTCCCCGATTGCAGCATTGTCGCCAGCAACTCTCTTGATGAAAACATCATTCGTGATATGCTGATTCAGGGCGCACAGGTGGATTCTTTCGGCGTCGGCGAAAGACTGATCACCGCCTCTTCTGCTCCGGTTTTCGGCGGCGTCTACAAAATCGTTGCCGTTGAAGAAAACGGCGTTGCCGTGCCGAGAATCAAAATCAGCGAAAATGTGCAGAAAATCACGACGCCCTGCGCCAAAAAACTCTACCGTCTCTTTGATAAGGAAAGCGGCAAGGCCATCGCCGATGTGGTCACTCTCAAAGATGAGGAGATTGACGACAGCCAGCCCTATGAGCTTTTCCATCCTAGTTACACATGGAAAAGAAAAACCGTCAGCAATTTCATTGCCAAGCCGCTGATGGTGCAGATCTTCGACAAGGGCGAATGTATTTACAACTGCCCCGACATCAAGGATATTCGGGCTTACTGTCAGGATCAGGTGGATAACACCCTCTGGGACGAGGTCAAGCGTTTTGAAAATCCCCACACCTATTATGTGGATCTTTCACAGGCTCTCTGGGATGAAAAGCAGAGAATGATCAGTGAATATTCCAAAAAAGTCCTTTGAGGTAACACCCTTTGAGAAGCATTGATTTCACCGTCACCGAAGATTTTGACGGCAAGAAGGTCTATAATTTTCTTCGTGGATATGTGCATATTTCCACCCGTCTGATGCGCTCACTCAAGCGCACGGAAAAGGGCATCATGCTCCGTGGTGCTCAGGGCAGAACCATTGATATCATTCACACCGGCGACATCATCACCCTCAATATTCCCGATGATGAAAACACGCCGATCCCCGGAAATTTTCCTCTGGATCTCGTTTATGAAGATGAGGATATTCTGGTGATCAATAAGCCGCCGATGCTGCCCATGCACGAATCGCACAACCATCAGGGAGATACACTGGCTAATGCCGTAGCCGGCTATCTTTCGTCCAAGGGCGGCTGCGCCGCTTTCCGCGCCGTCGGCAGACTGGACAAGGGCACCTCAGGTCTTGTGGTCTGCGCTTTAAACACCCACGCGGCGGCAAGGCTCTCCGGAAAGGTCAAAAAGCAATATCTCGCTCTGGTCAGAGGAGAATATGACGGCGACGGAGAAATCATTGCGCCGATCTACCGTCCCGATCCCATCATCACCAAGCGCACAGTGGATCCCCGGGGCGATTATGCCGAGACCCACTATCATGTGGAAGAAAAAGGGCCGGGTTATTCTCTGCTGCGGGTGGATATTCTCACCGGACGCACCCACCAGATCCGCGTTCACTTTTCGCACCTGGGAACGCCCCTTTACGGCGACACGATGTATGGGCAAGCCGATGAGAGAATCTGTCATCAGGCTCTCCACTGCGAAAACCTGACCTTTATTCACCCCATAAACGGCCGGGAAATCCGTCTGAAAGCCGATATGCCGGCAGACATGATCAATCTCCTTGAAAGCCTGAGAAAGGCCGAAAACAGGCTTTAAACGCCCATTATAAGAAACAGCAAAGCACCGATGAAGCGAATGTCTTCATCGGTGCTATTTTTATGGCGCTTATTTATTTTTCTTTGCCATTTTGGCGGCAGCCTTTTCTTCCTTGAGCTGCTGTGTTCTGGCAGCCTTTTCAGCTTCCAGCTTCTTCTGCTCGTCGATCTGTGCCTGACGCTCTGCTTCGGCGATTGCCTTGGCGTCGTCATACTTGGCGGCAAGCTCCTCGAAGTGCTTATAGGACTCCTGAGCCTTGAGCATCTTTTCAGCGTCAATATAGGGCTTTGCAGCGCGGTTGAAATTCACATGGCTGTTGATCTCAACTTTCACATTCTCCTGAGCATCCTTTTTCTGTTCGGAAATGCTGTTGATCTCCGCAGAGAGCTCCTTGAGCTTGGCGGAATCCTTATCTTTCTTGGCCTGAGCCTGAATGACATAGATTTCCTTGAGTCTTTCATCGCACTGGTTCTCGATTTCCGTGTACTTCTCAAGAACCGAGAAATCAGGCTGTACAAAGTCGCTCATGGACTTATAGAATTTGTCGATCACCTTGCGGGAAGCCTTTTTGCTCTGAGCGACGCTGACAGCGAAATTACGAAGCTCTTTTTCTTCCTTGGTGGTGGTAGGCATAGCCTTGGCCTCGGCCAGCTCGCGCTTGATATCCTCCATGTCTGCATGGAAAAGTCCGGCCAGACCGGCGTTGTAGATCTTTCTGCTGATCTCCAGCTTTGCTTTATAGAGAGGCGTTTCAAATTTATTAAGCTCTGCAAAAACAAACTTGGCAATTTCGATTTCCTCGTTGTGCTCCAGGGCAGCCTTATAGGCTTTCTTGGCTGACTTTCTGTCGGCGTTCTCTGCCTTATATACCTTTTTGTCCGTTGACATAGGCTCGGCGTCTTCATATTCGCCGGCCTTGCGGACAATGTCAATAGCCTCAACGAGACCCTCGTGGTTGACGACACCGTTGCCGTAGTCCTCGAACATCGCTCTGATTTTCAGAACGCGGACAACACTCTTCTGCTTTCTTTCATCGAGATCATAGAAGAAATAGGGAAGCACATTCAGCAGAGCGCCGACGGCAGCCATGAGAATGGTGGCTGTGAGAACCTTATGAAGCAGTCCCGGCTCGCCGGTATCAACATCCAGAATGTCATAGGGAGAGGCATAGCCGTTGCCCTTGTGGACACCGAAAGACTTATAAACTGCCGGCAGAACGCTGGAGGTCACAAGAGTGACCATATTACCGATGGTCTGCACCGTGGCAAACATTCCGTCAACTCTTTCGCCGGTTCTGTACTGATGGAAATCACGGATATCAGCCTGAATGGCCGGTGTGGTGATCTGCTCAAAGGCACCGACCAACCAGTTCATATAAATACAGAATGTGATCCAGTAAATATTGTCAAGATCAGCCAATATAGCAAGAATAAAGACAATATTCAGGAAATTCGTACCCAACAGAACTTTCTTTTTAC
>JAQXMV010000189.1 GCA_029013165.1 Oscillospiraceae bacterium
ATATAATTCAATTGTACCATTATTTTAATGATTTATTCTCTTTATGGTTTCTGCTCACTTCTCACCTTCAATATATGGCAAAAAGCGGCGCTTTGCGTCGCCTTTGTCTTTTGCGCATAATAAAAAGCCGTTCTGACAGAATGTGTCAGAACGGCAATATGAATTTGCTGATCAGTCATCAAGAGTCCGAACATAGTCCTTAAACATGGTTCCTCTCTGCTGATAATTTTTGAACATACCCCAGCTTGCGCAGGCGGGGGAGAGGAGACAGCAATCTCCGGGCTGCGCTTCGGCGGCGCAGATCTCGACAGCCTCTTTCAGATCCTCGGCAAAGCAATAATCCTTGAAGCCGATAGCTTCGCAGGCCTCGGCAATTTTTTCCCGGGTTTGCCCGATGAGAACCAGCTTGCGTACCTTTCCGGGAAAACGACTGACCCATTGGCTGAAATCGGCGTTTTTGTCATAGCCGCCGCCAATGAGTAGGGTTTTGGAGGGCATGGCGTCAATGGCCTTTATGGCGGCGTCGGTGTTGGTGCCCTTGGAATCGTTGTAATATTTCACGCCTTTTTTTGTGGCCACATATTCGATTCGGTGCTCAACGGCAACGAATTTTTTCACCGCGTCGCGGATCACATCCATGGGTATGCCGAATGACCTCGTCATGGCCGCGGCAGCCATGATATTTTCGTAGTTGTGCAGGCCGACGAGATTGGTTTCCTCTGTGCGGATAAAGGCCTCAGGAACACCGTTTTGCGCGAAATAAATGATACCGTCTTTGTAGTAGAAGCCGTTCTGCAGTTCTCTCTGCGAGCTGAACCAAACGACACTGCATTTGAGTTCTTGGCCGAAATCGCGAAGAACCGGATCCTCATAATTTAAAACGCAGTAATCATTCTCGTTCTGATTTTTGGCAATGGATTTTTTGATGTTCTCATAGTTTTCCATTGTCTTGTGTCGGTCGAGATGATCGGGTGTGATATTGAGAATGGCGCTGACCTTCGGCTTGAAAGTCAGCATGGTCTCAAGCTGAAAGGAACTGATCTCCGCCACGGTGGCGCCGCCCTCTTTGGAGTCCAGAACCAGTCCGGTATAGGGAATCTCAATGTTGCCCACAAGCAGGGTGTTTGGGTTGTAGGATTTCACGATTTCATATACCAAAGAGGTCGTGGTGGTTTTGCCGTTGGTGCCGGTGATGGCAATGATCTCACCCTTGTCATAGCGGTAAGCCAGTTCGATTTCGCTCCATACGGGTATACCTTTTTGGGCTACGGCTTTCATGATCGGTGTTTCCAGGGATACGCCCGGGCTGACAACGCAAACACCGATCCCCTCCAGGGCTTCGGGCGAGACATCTCCGAGAATAAAAGGTATATGGCTGTTGCCGATTTTCTTTCCGATCTCCTGCGTGTCAAGGGTTTGATTGCCGTCATAAATGATCATGTCTTTGCCTAATTTCGTGAGCATCTGTGCGGCGGCGATGCCGCTTCTGCCGGCTCCGACAATGAGGTATTTTTCTTTCATCAAGGACTCTCTGCCTTTCATGGCCCGAAAGGGCCTTTATTTTTCATTATATTATAGCACCTCAGAAAAGTGAAATCAATATTTTTGTCGCGCTCAGCGCATATTTGTTACCGAACAGCTTGTCGAAAAAGTATTTTTTGATAATTAAAAAGGGCAGAGATTTGTCTCCGCCCTTTTAGTTTTGACTTTTTTTGATGGAGTTATCCTTTCAACTCCCGGTGATTTGAGCGTTTATGGCAAAACGGATCAAAGGGTTTCGAGAAGTCCTTTTATGATTGTCTGCCAGTTATCATAGCTTCTTGCGCCCACATAGCTGCTTTCACCGACGATGTTTCCCTCGCTGTCAACGAAAACCGTTGTAGGTACGGAATAAACCTCGTTGAGCATGATGCCGTCCAGAGAGGCCGAGGGCAAAAGACTGATATAGGTGATTCCCAGTTCATCGCTGATGGCTTTTGCCTGAGAGAGCAGAGACTCGTCATAGAATCCTTTGGTGTCTTTGGTGACATCGCAGACGATGCCGATGATCTGAAAATCATCACCGTCGGAATATTCCTCGCTGATTGTCTGTAGATCCGGCATTTCATTAATGCAGGGTCCGCAGAATGTGGCCCAGATATTGATCATCGTGAGTTTTTTGTCCTTGAAAAGGCTCTGATCATATCGGGTTCCCTTGAGATCGACAGCGGCAAAAGAGGCAAAGGAATTTTTCGTGAACGCAATATCCTCATCGGCCGTGGTGTCTTTCAGTTTGGTGTTTGCCGTCATATTCTGAGAAGCGTCCGTTGCAGCCGAGTCCGGTGCAGTGGTGTCTGCGTCGGAGACAGGGCCGCCGCAGGCGGCAAAGCAGGTCAGCATCAGTGCAGCTGTCAGCAGTAATGCGAAAAATCTTTTCATAGCTTTTCCTCGCTCCTTATTTTTCTTTTTTAAAGCCGGTAATCAGCTTTTTCAGTCCGCCGCGCGTGCCGTTGCACAGATCCAGCAGACCGTCAACGGATTTCTGTGAGATCAGTCCGCCGGTGAAGCCGCTGAAAGAGCGAAGGGGCATATCCTTGATGGATTCGGTGATCATGGCCGGATTTTCTGCACCGAGGGACACGATTTTCGCACCGCCGCAGAGCAGACCGTAAAGGGTCTTGCCGAAAGCGCTGACCTTCACCTGGGAAAGGGAGTTATTGATCGTCAGCTCTCCCTTGCGGAAAGTGCTGTTGGTGGGCAGCGGCCTGCCGAGCACGGCCTCAAACTGTCTTTCGGGAATGGTGGCCATGGAATCAACGGCATAGTAGATCGGGGCGGTCTTTCTGTAATCGGGAATTTCCGCGTCAGGCTTGGCCGTGGTCAGATCCAGGGCGCAGTAAAGACGGCTGTCCCGTGAGGAGGCGGCAACGATGATTTTGTAGGTTCCGCTTTCGGCGTGCCAGTCGCCGATGTTAACATTATAGAAACTGAAAGCTCTCTCGTCCAGCTCGATGGAAACTTCTTTTTCCTCGCCGGGCTGCAGGAATACTTTCCGGAAACCTTTGAGTTCTCTGTCGGCTTTGAAAATTTTGCTCTCCGGCGGACAAACATATATCTGAGCCGTCTCTGCGCCTGCAACCTTGCCGATATTTTTCAGCTTAAAGGTTACGGTGACTGTTTCGCCCTCGGTGATCTTCTCCTTGGAAAGCACAGCGTCGCTGTATTCAAATTTGGTATAGGAAAGTCCGTGGCCGAATGGATACTGTACGGCTTTTTTCGCCTTGTCAAAGAAACGGTAGCCCACAAAGATACTCTCTCTGTATTCGACGGTTCTCGGGCCCATGGGGAAATATTTGGCCACAACATTGTCCTCATTGTTGAAGGGGAAGGTTTCCGCCAGCTTGCCGCTGGGATTGACCTTGCCGTAGATGATGTTGTAAGCGGCTTCGCCGCCGGCCTGACCGCCTAAGTAAAGGTTGAGGATCGACTTGACCTTGCACTCCCAGGCGTCGATTTTCACCGGTGAGCCGCAGGAAAGCACAACGATGATGTTGTCGTTGACCTTTGCCAGCTCCTCCACGAGGATATTGTGGCTCTTTGGCATGTTGATGTGCTTGCGGTCGAAGCCCTCGCTTTCGAAATCATCGGTCAGACCGATGAAAACCAGAACAGCGTCCTTGCCCTTGGCAATACTGCAGGCCTCGTCGATGAGCTTCTTGCTGTAGCCGTCGCCTTTCAGGCTGTAGCCGGGCGCATAGGCGAAGGACTGACCGGCATGTCTCATGGCTTCGGTGAAAGAGACGGTCTTATAGGGATTGATGTGGCTGGAGCCTGCTCCCTGATATCGCAGGTGATCTGCCAGTGCGCCGATGACGGCGACTCTCTGCAGCTTGTTCAGCGGCAGTGCCTCGTCGGTGTTTTTCAGCAGTACCGCCGACTGTTCGGCCGCCTTTCTGGCAATCTGATGGTGAGCCTCCAGATCGGGCTTATAGCCTTTGCCCTCGTTTTCCTTACATTCAAAGGCAAATTTGATCATTCTGAGTACGACCTTATCCAGCTCCTCTTCACTGAGCTGACCGTTCTTGACGGCTGCGACGATGTGTCTGTCGTTCATGCCCTTGTTTCCGGGCATTTCCAGGTCAAGGCCGGCACGGATACCCTCCACTCTGTCGTTGACGGCGCCCCAGTCTGAGACGACGATGCCCTTGTAGCCCCACTCTCCGCGGAGAATGTCGGTGAGCATCCGTTTGTTATCGGAAAGATAGACGCCGCCCAGGCGGTTATAGCTGCACATGACCGTGGTGGGCTGTTCTGTTTTGACGATGTATTCAAAGGGGGAGAGATAGATCTCACGCAGGGCTCTTTCGTCCACAACGGAGTCAATGCTCATTCGGATATGCTCCTGATTGTTGGCGCAGAAATGCTTCAGGCTGACGCCGACGCCGTTTTTCTGGAAGCCGCGGACAAAGGCTGCGCCCATTCGTCCTGCCAGGAACGGATCCTCGGAGAAGTATTCAAAGTTTCTGCCGCACAGAGGACTGCGCTTGATATTGACACCGGGGCCGAGGATGGTGGTAACCTTGTGTGCTTTGCACTCATCGGCCATCGCGTCTGCGATCTCCTCCATCAGTTCGGGATCCCAGCTGCTGGCGGTGGTGACGGAAGTCGGAAAGCAGGTGGCGATTTCGGATTTCTGCATGATATTGGTGCCGCCGGTCTGCATTTCCTTTCTCAGTCCGTTGGGGCCGTCGCTCATCCAGACGCTGGGTATGCCCAAGCGGGGAATGGGTTTGGTCTGCCAGGTGTCCAGTCCCGAGCAAAGGGAAGCCTTTTCTTCCAGAGTCATCTGTCCGAGAATTTCGCTGTAATTCTTTTGAGCCATGGTTCATAATTCTCCTTTTCAGTGAAAAAATCTTATACCTTAACAATACCAAAAAACGGCGGAAATTTCAATAGAAAAACCTTTAATTATTCATATCTGTGATATACTTATGTGTACTATTTTTGTTAGCTGTGACCAAGGTATCAAATTTTTATTACATTTATTGACAAAACTAAAAATATGGAATATTATGGAATTCTGATAAAAGGAGGATTGTTATGGATTATATATCGACTGCATCGAGAATTGTTCTGCCTCTGATCACTCTCGTGCTTTTGCTGAAATGTATTCTGACCCTGTGGCTGGGACATCCCAAAGAGAAAATCTACGGTTATATTGTCGATATGCTCACCGGGCAACGATATGCCCTGAATATGTGGGAGACCTCCATCGGCAGAACCGATAACTGCGACATCAAGCTGGAATATGACAGCATTGCCAGATCTCATGCGGTTATCACCAGAAGAATTGACGGCTGGTATGTCTATGATCTTTTGTCCAGACCCGATACCAAGGTCAACGGCAAATTCATAGAAAAAAAACAGACCATCAATAACGGAGATATTCTGACTTTCGGCAAAACACGCTTTCGCTTCGAGGTCATCGACGATCCCGTTCTGCGCGCCGGAAAGGACAAGAAAAAACACAGGCAGAAGTCTGCGGCGGCTCAGCCTCCGGCAAGAAACGGCGCGGCGCCTCGTCCCAATACGGCACAGCCTCCGGTGCAGCCGGGCGCTCCTGCGTCGGCCAAAAGGCGCGTCAAAAGAGTGTGCTGTATCGTCAATAAACAGACGCGGGAAACCTTTGCCCTTTTCGGCAACGAGGTGCGCATCGGTACATCTCCCCGTTGCGATATCCGTCTGCAGTCTCAGAAAGTCGCCAAGCTCCATGCGGCCATTGTCCTTTATGAGGACGGCTGGGCCATCGAAAACCGAGGTGCCGGCGTCACGCTGCTCAACGGCGAACGGGTCAATTCTCCGCTGCTGCTGTATGACGGAGACATCATCACCCTGGGAGATGTCAGACTTTATTATACCGTCAAGACCACGACGGCTCAGTGAAAGGAGGAAAGCGTGTGAACAAGACAAAAGCAAAAATGAGCACTGCAGACAAGCTGCGTGCCAAATATAAGTCCGTTGACAGGAGCTTTATCCTTTTTCTGATGACCAGCTTTCAGGTGATTTCTTTCACGCCGGTGATTTTCGGTGAGAGCGAGATACACTTTGAGGTGGCGGCCATGCTGCTGTTTTATATCGTTTTTGAGTGGCTTTATGTGGCTTTGGCCAGCGCTCTTTTCAAGAAAGTCAATTTTGAACTGGAGTTTATCGCCTTTTTCCTCAGCGGAATCGGGATGTGCCTTTCGGCCAGTGTGGACAGAGGCTCCATGCTCAAGCAGCTCATCACGGTCATCGGCGGCGTCATTGTTTATGATATCCTCCTTTGGTTCATCATGGATGTCAACCGTGTCATGGCGCTGAGAACGCCGTTAGCCATATTCTCACTGGTTTTTTTGGCCGGTTCCTTTGTTTATATCAAAATCTTTGTGGGAGATATCAACGGTGCCTATAACTGGATCGCTTTCAAGGGCTTCTCTCTTCAGCCCTCGGAGTTTGTTAAGATCGCCTTTATTTTCGTCGGTGCCGCCACCCTCGATAAGCTCCTGACGGCAAAGAATATCTACATGTATGTGCTTTTTGCCATGGGCTGTATCGGTGTGCTGTTTCTGATGAAAGATTTCGGAACGGCTCTGATCTTCTTCTTCACTTTCATTGTTATCGCTTTCATGCGTTCCGGTGACCTGAGAACGATCATCTTTATCTGTGCCGCGGCTCTGATCGGTGCGGTGCTGATCATTTATTTCCGTCCCCATGTTGCCGCCCGTTTTGCCGCTTACCGACATATTTGGGAGGATGTTTACGGCCGTGGCTATCAGCAGACGAGGGTGCTCATTTATGCCGTCAGCGGTGGTCTTTTCGGTCTCGGTGTGGGTAACGGCGCTCTGCGCCATGTCTATGCCGCCACCACCGACCTGGTCTTTGGTATGATCTGCGAGGAAATGGGCATTTTTATCGCTTTCGTGATCGTCATCACCTTTGCGTTCATTGCGATATATGCGCTGATCAGTTCACGCAGTGCTCCCTCGACCTTCTATTCCATCGCCGCCTGCTCGGCGTCGGCCATGCTGTTATTCCAGATTTGTCTGAATATTTTCGGCATTACGGATATCTTGCCTCTCACGGGCGTTACCCTGCCCTTTATCAGTCAGGGCGGTTCGAGTATGATATGCTCATGGGCGCTGTTTGCCTTTATCAAGTCGGCCGATGTCAGGGCCTATCCCAAGCTCTATAAATCTTAAAAGGAGGCGGAAACATGAGAAGCACAACGAAAAGAACCTATATTGTCATTTTGCTGATCGTTGCTTTCTTCGGCGGCCTCGGTTTTATGCTTTATTCCTTTATCACCGACGGAGACACCTGGGTCTCCAACAGAGCCAATGCGCTGATTTATTCCGGCGGTGAGCTGACCGTTGCCGGAACGATCTATGACCGTGACGGAGAAGTCATGGTTTCGACTCAGGGCGGCAAGAGAACCTATAACGATTCTTACAACAAAAGAGTGTCGACCCTTCATGTGGTGGGCGACTCCTCGGGCTATATCGCCACGGGTGTCCAGACTCTTTACCGTTCCAACCTCATCGGCTATAACTTTATTGACGGAATCTATAAAACCCTTTCCTCCGATGAGGGCATTGACATCAAGCTGACCATCGACGCCGATGTCTGTGCCGAGGCCTATTCCGCCATGAACGGCAAAAAAGGCACGGTGGTGGTTTATAACTATCAGACCGGCGAGGTCATTTGTATGGTCTCGGCGCCGACCTATGATCCGACCAATAAGCCCTCGGATATCAATACCAACACCAGCGGCAAATACGACGGCATCTATCTCAACCGTGCCATCAGCGGTGTTTTCACGCCCGGTTCCACCTTTAAGGTGGTCACGGCTGTTTGTGCCATTGAAAATATCCCCGACATTTATTCCCGAAGCTTCACCTGCACCGGCAAATATAAGGCCGGCAGTGGCTATGTTATCTGCAACGGCGTTCACGGAAAGGTCAATTTTGAAAGAGCGCTGAATGTATCCTGTAACAGCGTTTTTGCACAGCTGGCCAATGAAGTCGGCAAGGATAAGCTCACGGAGACCGTCAGAGCCTTAGGCTTCGGCAAAAGTGTGACCATCAGCAAGGCAAAGACCGTGCGCAGCACCTTTGATGTCAGCAACAGCACCAAGCTGGATTTAGGCTGGGCGGGAATCGGTCAGTACACGACCCTGGTCAATCCCTGTCAGATGCTCATGTTCATGGGCGCCATTGCCAATGGCGGCGTTGCCATGACGCCCTATCTGGTGGAGGAATCCTCGGAAATCATTGACCAGAAGAGCAAGCAGAACACCAATATCAAGCTCTCTGCCGAGACGGCGGAAAAGGTGAAAAAGCTCCTTCGCTCCAATGTCAAAAATTATTATTCCGATAATAAGTTCCCGAATCTTGAGATGTGCGGAAAGACAGGTTCCGCTGAAGTTTCCAACGGCAAAAGCCACGCCTGGTTTGTGGGCTTCAGTCAGAGAAGCAAGTTCCCTTATGCTATAGTTGTTTGTCTGGAAAACGGCGGTATCGGCTATAACGACGCGATCCCCGTCGCCAACAAGGTCATGCAGAAAGTGCTGGCAACGCAGAAATAATTGACCTGCGTTTCATAATGTCCCCGATGCAGTTTCTAAAAAAACTGCACCGGGGATTGATTCTTCCTCGGTGCAGACATTATTTGGTGTTGTTTTTTACAGAGCGCAGGACTCATGGTCGTGGTCTTCGATTTTGCCGACGATGGGCTCGGGATCAATGCCCTGTCTGGTGTAGTAATCGGCCAGAGCCGCCTTGATGGCCTGTTCTGCCAGAACGGAGCAGTGAATCTTCACGGCCGGCAGACCGTCGAGAGCTTCCACAACCGCCTGATTGGTCAGCTTGAGCGCTTCGCTGACAGGCTGTCCCTTGATGAGATCCGTTGCCATGGAGCTGGTGGCGATGGCGCTGGCACAGCCGTAGGTCTTGAATTTGACATCGACGATGATATCGTTTTCGATTTTCAGATACATCTTCATGATGTCGCCGCACTTGGCGTTTCCGATTTCACCGATACCGTTTGCGTCGGGGATTTCACCGACATTGTGAGGGTGAGCAAAATGCTCCATTACTTTCTCGCTGTATTCCATTGTAAATGACACTCCTTATTTGTTCTTTTCGTTTTCCATGATGTGTTCCCAGAGAGGGGACATATCGCGCAGTCGGTCAATGATGGGCGGCAGAACCTCGAGAATGTGATCGACATCCTCTTCGGTGTTGTTTTCGCCGAGAGAGAGACGCAGGGAACCATGAGCCACTTCATGCTTGAGGCCGATGGCAAGCAGCACATGGCTGGGGTCCAGACTGCCGGAGGTGCAGGCAGAGCCGCTGGAGGCGGCGACGCCCTGCATATCAAGCATCAGCAGGAGACTTTCGCCCTCGACGCCCTCAAAGCACATACTGAAATTGCCGGGGAGACGATGCTCCGTGTCGCCGTTGATGCGGGAATGAGAGATCTTCGAAGCACCCTCGAAAAGTCTGTCGCGCATGGCGGCAACTTTTTTTGCGTTTTCCTCGAGATGCTCGGTCATGTCCGTGATAGCTACGCCGAGACCCACAATGCCGGGCACATTTTCCGTACCGGCACGGCGGCCGCTCTCCTGAGCGCCGCCCTCAATGAGGTTCGGCAGGCGAATGCCTTTTTTGCAGTAGAGGGCGCCGACGCCTTTTACGGCATGAAATTTATGTCCCGAAAGAGAGAGCATATCAATGTTTTGCTCCTTGACATTGATCTTGACATGACCCACGGCCTGAACAGCGTCGGTGTGGAAGAGTACGCCTTTTTCGTGGCATATTCTGCCGATTTCAGCGATGGGCTGAATGGTACCGATTTCGTTGTTGGCATACATGACGGTAACCAGGCAGGTGTCGTCGGTGATGGCCTTTTCGACATCCTCAGGACGGACAATGCCGTTTTCATAGACATCGAGATAGGTGACGGTGAAGCCTTGCTTCTCCAGTGCCGCCATGGTGTGCAGCACGGCATGATGCTCAAATTTTGTGGTGATCAGGTGCTTTTTGCCCTTTTTGGCTCCCAGGGCGGCGGCACCCTTGATGGCCCAGTTATCCGCCTCTGAGCCGCCGGAGGTGAAGAAGATTTCTCTTTCCTCGGCACCGAGAGCGTCGGCCACCTGTGCTCTTGCCTTGGCAACGGCTCTGTGCGCCGTCTGTCCGATGCTGTAAAGGCTCGAGGGATTGCCGTAATGCTCGGTCATATAGGGCAGCATTGCCTCCACAACATGTGGCGAAACGGCAGTTGTGGCGGCATTATCAGCATAAACATATCTCATTTCTTGATACACTCCAATCCTGTTTTTTCTGCGGCAATGCTTCTTTGGGCCAGATCTTCGAGGGTTATCCGGCTGACCACCGATATGGTTGCCTCATAGATCTGCGTCCAGATGAAAGAAGTGACGCAGTCACAGTAGTTTTCACATTTTTCGGTGTCCTCGGCGCAGGGGGTGGGCGCAAGGGAGCCCTCCGTCGCCTTGAGGATATCTTCAACGGTGATGTCAGCGGCGCTGCGTGTCAGATGATAACCGCCTTTGGCGCCCCGAACAGACTTCACCAGTCCCTCTTTGGAAAGAAGATTGATGATCTGCTCCAGATACTTTTCGGAGAGCTTTTCTCGTTCTGCGATGTCCTTGAGGGAGACGCAGCCGTCTTTGCCGTTGACGGCGAGATCTGTCATGATCCGTAGACCGTATCGTCCTTTTGTGGAGATTTTCACCTGATATCACCGCCTTTCCCGCAATTCCTACTATGTAGGTAGTATATCACTAAAATGAATTCATAGCAAGTCAATATGAATTAAATGGCTGTAGAAATAATTGTTGGCAGGAAAGAAGTTTTTATGCAAGAGTGACAAGATTAGACAAAATCAAGCAGTAAAAGAGTACTTTTGTGTCATCAAAAACAAAACAGAGCGACAGGAGATGCCTGATCGCTCTGTTTACTGCTTTCTTATCGCGGAAATCATGTTATTTGAGTGTGACGATGGTCACGCCGTTTTCGCCCTCGCCGTATACGCCCAGGCGGAAACTTTTGACGAAACTGCTTTTTCTCAGGTGCTCCTGGATTCCCTTGCGAAGCACGCCGGTACCCTTGCCGTGGATCACCGTCAGTTCGCCCAGCCCCAGACGCAGACACTGATCAATATATCTGTCCAGCTCCAGTATGCCCTCCTCCACGTTCATGCCGCGCAGGTCGCATCGGGTCTGGGCTTCGGCACCGGGAGAAAAGACTCTTTCACTTTTGTTCGGAACATTTCTCGGCTTTTTGGTCTGCTTAGTTTTTTCTGTCAGTCGCAGGTTGCTCTGAGGTGTGCGCAGTTTCATGGTGCCTGCCATCACCTCGCAGTTTCCTTTTTTGTCGGCGGCAGAAAGAACAGTGGCGGCCTTGCCGATATCCATCACAATAACCTCGTCGCCGGGTCTCAGGGGACGGGGAAGCTTGTAGTTTTCGTCTGCCGCCGCAGAAGCAACAACGGGATTGGTGATCTCGTCAAATTCCGCAAATCCCTTTTTCATCAGCTGTTTGGCGCGGCGGGCCATTTCGCCCTTGTCCCGCGCGCTTTCGCTTTCTTTCTTCAGCTTTTCCAGCTCGGCGGTCAGAGCCATGGCACTTCGTCTGGCCTGCTCGACGATGCGCAGTGCCTGACTTTGTGCTTTTTCCAGCTCCTGCTGACGGAGCTTTTCAATGCTGTCTTTATATTGCTGCGCTTCGCGCTTTTCCGCCTCGGCCTGAGCCGTCAGCTCCTGAGCTCTGGCTCGTTGCTCTTCAAAGCTCTGCCGGCTGCTTTCGAGGGATTCGATCACATTTTCAAAGTGGGCGTTTTCCTGGGAGACCAGTTCCTTTGCCCGGTCGATAATGCCGCTTTCCATACCTAAACGCAGGGAAATGGCAAAAGCATTGGAGCGTCCCGGGGTGCCGATGAGCAGACGGTAGGTGGGTCTGAGGGTCGCCACATCAAATTCACAGGAGCCGTTTTCGATTCGCGGCGTTTCCAGGGCATAGGCCTTCAGCTCTGCATAGTGAGTGGTGGCGGCAATTTTGGCACCCTTTTCGTGGATTTTCTCAAGAATGGCAATGGCTAATGCCGCACCCTCCACAGGATCGGTTCCGGCACCCAGCTCGTCGATGAGCACCAGAGTGTTTTCGTCGGCGGCCTCAATAATGCTGATGATATTGACCATGTGCGAAGAAAAAGTGGAAAGGCTCTGCTCAATGCTCTGTTCGTCGCCGATATCGGCCAATACGCGGTCGAAAACGGAAATCTCACTCTGATCGCTGACGGGGAGCATCAGACCGCACATGGCCATCAGGCTCATCAGACCGATGGTCTTGATGGATACGGTTTTACCGCCGGTGTTGGGGCCGGTGATGACGAGGGTGTCAAAATCTCTGCCCAGCGAAATATTGGTGGCAACCACCTTTTTCGGATCAATGAGAGGGTGCCGTGCGTTTTTGAGGTTGATGCAGCCCTTGTCGTTGACAAGCGGCAGAGAGGCTTTCATTTCATAGGCCAGCTTGGCCTTGGCAAAGATCAGGTTCAGTTCCACGGCACATTCGTAGCTGCTCTTGATACTCTGATAGAAGCCTCCGGCTTCGGCAGAAAGCTCAAAAAGGATGCGGTCGATCTCGTCGCGTTCCTTGCTTTGCAGAACCTTGATCTCATTATTGGCCTCCACAACGCCGGCAGGCTCGATGAAAACCGTGGCGCCACTGGAAGAGGTATCATGGACGAGTCCGCTGATCTCGCCGCGGTGTTCGGCCTTGACGGGAACCACATAGCGGCCGTTTCGCATGGTGACGATGGATTCCCGCAGAAACTTCTGAAAATGAGAGGATCGGGTCATTTTGTCCAGTTGGTCGCGTACCTTTGATGAGGCGGCGCGGATCTTGCGGCGGATATCATAAAGGGCAGGGGAGGCGTTGTCGCTCATTTCCTCCTCGCTGATGATGGCGGAGGTGATTCTGTCCTCGAGGAATTTATTGGGCACGAGAGAGGTGAAATAGGTGTCGATGCCGGTGACAATGCCGCTGTTTCTGTCTTTCCATTCACTCAGGGAACGGATCACACGAAGCACCTCGGCGATATCCAGAAGCTCGCGCATATTCAGCACACTGCCGGCGCCTGCGCGAGAAAGAGAGTTATTGACATTTTTCAGTCCGCCGAAAGAGGGAGCGCCGAATTTCGCCATGAGCATATGGGCGTCGGCGGTCTGCTGCAGCAGCACATTGACAAGGGAAAGATTGCTTTCCGGCTCCAGATTCAGCGCCGCTTCCTTTGCGTCCTCGCAGGAGGTGAAGGAAGCCAGGCGGTCAAGGACTTTCGGCAGTTCCAGAGCGATATGGTGTTTGTTCATTTTTTCATCTCCTGTCTTTTCGGAGTTTAGTATCCGGACATTTCCTTATAGAAGTCCAGTGTTTTATATTTTCTTGCCGTAACATTTTTCAGATATTTTTCCGTCAGTTCGGATAGCGCCATCAGGCTGTCTTTCGGCAGGGAAAAGCTGAATATCTTTCCCGGGCCGGAAAAGCAGATATATCGCATGGCGGTGATAATCCCCATGCCGACCTTGGCGCAGGGGGACTCGGGTTTACATTTTTCGCAGAAAAGCTCGCCGCTGTGTGTGCTGAAATACATCGGTTCGCTCTCAAAGGTGCCGCAGCGGCAGCAGGACACAATATCCGGCATATATCCGGCAATGGAGAGCATACGAAGCTCCGTGGCGGCCTTGACGAGCCGCAGATCCTTTTTCCCCTCGGTGACCAGATGGATTGCATTGAGCAGCAGAGAGAGAAACTCTCCTGCGCTTTCTTCACGGGGAGCCAGTTCATATGTAAGCTCAGCAAAATACTGAGCCAGAGAAAGCCTCACAATATCCTCACGCAGGGCGAAAAAAATCTGCAGCGGTGAGGCTTCCCTTACGATATAGACATCTTTTTTGGTTTTATCCAGGCAAAGATCGGAATAGCAGAGCAGACCGGTGGCGCCGACATTTTTGTTTTTGGGGTTTCTTGCGCCGTTGACAAAGGCGCGGATCACGCCGTTGTCCCGTGTCAGGATGGTGACGAGCCTGTCCTGCTCGCCGGTGGTCTGTTCCCTTATGACGATTCCCGGAGTATTGATTGTCATTGCCAGTCCTTTCCTTCGGGCTCTTCTTCATAGAATTCTTCGCTGAGCTCCGAGAGACCGTCGCTGTCATATCGAGCCTGATCACGGGCTCTGCGGTAGCTGAGATAGTCGGAGATTCTGCCGGTTTTCATGAATACTTCCCACAGTTCTTTTTCAGTCATACTTTCAACACCTCAGAGTTATAATTGTTTTTGCCTGCTTGAAGGAAACTCTGATTCAATCTGTAAATCAAAGTGTTATGTGATAGATTCAGAGGTTCCTTAACAGCTTACACTCTTAGCCTTTGCGTAAAATGGTGAAAGTAAACGAGAAAAGCGCAGTTCTATGTTATAGACAAAATTATCCCGAAATATTTGTGCAGATTTTTCTGTCAATCCAGACCGAAATTGTGAATAAGACCCTCTCTGTTGCGCCAGTCATCTTTGACCTTGACCCAGCATTGGAGATTCACCCGGCAGGAGAAGAACTTTTCCATATCCTGCCTTGCGTAGGTGGAGATGCGCTTGAGAGAGGCGCCTTTTTTGCCGATGATAATGCCCTTATGACTTTCTCTTTCGCAGTAGATTGTTGCCTCAATATCCATCAGATCGGTGTCAGGACGCTCACGCATTTTTTCGATGGCCACGGCGACGCCGTGGGGGATTTCCTTGTCCAGGAGACGGAGCATCTTTTCGCGGATAATTTCCGCCGCGATCACTCTTTCCGGCTGATCGGTGAGGGTGTCATCGGGGAAGAAGTGCTCGGAAGGCATGGCAAGGTTGACCATCTCCTTTTGCAGGCTGTCAAAGCCGTCGCCCTTGGCGGCACTGACGGGAACCACGGCGGCAAAATCATAGAGCGCCGACAGTTCCAGGATTCTTGCCATGAGGGCAGATTTTTCTTTTATGGTGTCGGTTTTATTGATGGCGAGGATCACCGGCATTTTCTGGCTCTTGAATTTTTCGATCAGTTCTTTTTCCGTTTCCCGCAGTTCTCCCTCGGGCTCAACGACAAAAAGACAGGCGTCAACGCCGGAAATGCTGTCGGAGACAGCCTGCACCATCTTTTCGCCCAGCTTAGTTTTCGGGCGGTGAAAGCCCGGGGTGTCCGTGAAGACAAGCTGAGTTTCGCCGAGGGTGAGAACGCCCATAATCCGTGTACGGGTGGTCTGGGGCTTGTCTGAGACGATGGCGATCTTTTGTCCCAGCAGTCTGTTGAGAATGGAGGATTTGCCTACATTGGGTCTGCCGACAATGGCAATGAAGGCGGTTTTGCTTTCAGTCATGCTTCGTTTTACCTCTTTTTCAGTATTCTCCGTTTTCCTCCATGAGGATAAAGGAGGTGTAGCCGGCTTTCTTCATGGCGCGGCGGTATAAATAGGAATATTCGGAATAGTCGATGATGGGAATGAGGGTTTTGCCCGGATAGTTGACGCTGACGGAGGAATAAAGGGAAAGTATGGAGACAAAGTCCGTCTTTCTGTCCACGGCCACACTCAGCGGCCGCTCTGCGGTGTCGATGACAATGCCCGGCACACTGCTTTTTTCCATCGAGCCGAAGAAGATATCCTCTGCGCCGTTTGCCGCGGCGTTGGCCGACATGGAGAAAAGCAGGGTGGCATTTTCGGGCAGAGTCTTTTTGATCTGATTGATGAAGCTCAGCAAGAGAGCGTTGCGCCCGGAAGAATCTTTTTCGCCGGGATAGGTGGCGCCGTCGGTGTTTTCACCGCCGGGAAACTGGAGAGACTCCAGAATAAAGCAGTTGATGCCGAGATTTCTCAGCTCGCCGATGATGCCGATGAGATAGCTGCGCACCTTCTTGGAATAGGGATTGAGCCAGGCTTTTCCGCCCTTTTCGTCGGAACCGTCGAGCCAGTTGACCTCGGTGTTCATGTATTTGACGGCAAGACTGCTGTCGGTCTGCGGCAAAAGCGAATCCTCAAAGCAGTAGATTCTCGCCGCTACGGTAATGTCCGCATTGCTGAAAAGATTGATGGCTTTTCTGACCGTGTCGTTGTCAAACATGGCCGATTTGCTCAGAAGAGCCAGCTCTTCCATGGAGGAATAGGCAAGGCGACCCTGCACCGTTTTGAAGTCAATGACCACGCTGTTTGCGTCCTTGCGCTTGATTTGTTTGATCAGAGAACGGATGTACCGTTCGTCATTCATTCTGGACACAGGCATATAGAGCCCTCTGAGGCCTTCTTCGGCAAGGGCGGAAGCGCCGCCGCTTTCGCCGGCCTGAACGGTAGGCTCTTCGGTCTGCGGTATGGGCGAATAGGAAATATCCAGTCCCAGCCTGACAAAGAAGAAAGAGACAGCGCAGATGAGGGCAAAGAGGCAACAGAAAAGAACGGCTCGTTTGATCTGCTTTTTGCCGGCGCGGGGCTTGCTCTTTTCCACAGGTACGAAGCTGCGCGGATATTCTCGTGTGAAAGTATAATAGCTTTTTCTGACCCGAGGCCTGTCCACGGGCCGGAAAGCAGGCTTTTTCTTTTTGTGTTTCATGGCTTTGCCTTAACTCCTTCCCCGGGCACGAGCCCCAAGTGGCAAAAATTGTTCGTTGATATGTGTGAGAAAATGATGTATCATAGCTCTATAAAAGCAAAGGAGCAACCACAGTGAAAATATCTTGCCTTTCAGAAACAATAACCGTAATCGAGCTTACGGCTCAGGAGATGACAGACTATGATTTCTCCTTTGAACACAGCGATTATTCCAGCGCCCACACCCGACGGGTACTCTGGTCCATCATTGACGAAGCCTCCAAGATTATCGGCAGAGAGGTGGAGGTCACGGAGGGCCTGGAAATTGATTTTCTGCCGGATAAAAGCGGAGGCTGCATGATGATTATATCCCAGGGATCCGGTCAGGATGATAGCTTATTATATCAGAATGAGGAGACTGTCCTGGAGGGTGACAGTGCAGACGATTTCTTGGATTTTGCCAAGGCTGCTCTGTCCTCAGCCGAAAAAAGGGACAGCTCTTTTTATTCTTTGCCCCGACGGTGGCGCATGATTCTGTCCCCGGGCGGTGAAAGCATCGTGCGTCTTGCAGGAGAATACGGCCTGAGACTGCTGAGCGAGCCGCTGAGCGCAGAGAGCACCCGTGAGGGTTATTGCTGTGTGATCCCGTCTGACGCCTTAGAAATACTTGGCGGCTTTGCTACGAAGTAGTGTTATGGTTTCCTTGGGATCGTCACTGCCGAAAATGGCAGAGCCGGCAACGAGAACATTGGCGCCTGCCTTTGCGGCGGTTTCCACCGTTTCCGGAGAAATGCCTCCGTCAACCTGAATATCCATGTCAAGACCCCTGCGCTCACATTCACGGCGCAGGGCTGTTATTTTCGGCATCATGTCTGCCATGAAGCTCTGTCCGCCGAAGCCGGGTTCAACGGTCATGATGAGCACCATGCCGAGGCGGTCCAGATAGGGAAAGACTTTTTCGACGGGTGTGCCGGGCTTGACAGCCAAAGCAGCGATCTTGCCGCTGCTTCGGATCAGCTCGATGGTTTCTTCCACGGGAGAGTCTGATTCCACATGAAAGCAGATCACATCGGCACCGGCACGAATAAAGTCGGGAATGTATTTCAGCGGATTGCTGATCATCAGATGCACATCAAAGACCAGATCCGAGTGCTTGCGCATACATTTGACGATCGGGGCGCCGAGGGTAATATTCGGAACGAAGTGGCCGTCCATCACATCAATGTGAAGCCAGTCGGCTCCGCAATGTTTCATTTTTTTGAATTCTTCTCCCATTTTGGAATAATCGCAGGAAAGAATTGACGGCGATATTTTGATCATGGTAGATTCCTCCGTGTTTATTTTGTCTGATCGGCAAGGTTCTTTTTCGCTTCTTTGATGGTGGAAAGAATTTCCCTTTCACGGTAGAAGCAGAACATGATGACAGCCGCAAGGCAGAAACAGCCGCCGACAACAGCCGTGAGCATGAGACCTTTTTTGCCGATATTTTCGCCTGTGGCGGCACCGATGACGATCAGCGACGGCACGATCATGGTGGCGATGGAGGTGCCCATTTTTGAGATGAAGCTCCTGGCGGCGCCGAAGACGCCCTCCTGGTTGACGCCGGTCATAACGGTGTCATACTGAATGACATCGCTCATCATGGAACCGGGGAGAATATTCAGCACGGCAAAGGGGAAAGAAACCACCAACGCAAAGACAATGGCAATGACCATGCTGTTGCCGGGAATGAGATCACAAAGGCAAATGATAAATTCTGCGGCGGTGAAAACCACGCAGCCGATGATGATCGGC
>JAQXMV010000190.1 GCA_029013165.1 Oscillospiraceae bacterium
TGGCGCTGCCTGTTGTTGTGGCGCAGGAGAGCATTGCCGACAAGCTGGTTGCTCTCATCAAAGAATATGCCCAGGAGCTCAAGCTCGGCCCGGCATACGAAGAAGGCTCCACCCTCGGCCCCGTTGTCACCGCCGAGCACAAGCAGAGTGTTCTCAACTGGATCAACAAGGGCATCGAAGAGGGCGCAACCGTTGTTCTTGACGGTAGAGACGCCATCGTTCCCGGCTATGAAAAGGGCTTCTATATCGGACCGACGATCCTTGACCATGTCACCGAGGATATGACCGTCGGCACCCAGGAGATCTTCGGACCCGTTCTCTGCATCAAGAGAGTCAAGACTTTCGAGGAGGGTCTGGCCCTGATGAACCGCAACCCCTATGCCAACGGTTCGGTTATCTTCACACAGAACGGCTATTATGCCCGTGAGTTTGCCAAGAGAACAGACGGCGGTATGGTCGGCGTCAATGTCGGTATTCCCGTACCCGTTGGTGTCTTCCCCTTCACCGGACACAAGCTCTCCTTCTTCGGCAATCTCCACTGTCTGGGCAAGGACGCTTTCCGTTTCTTCACCGAGACCAAGGCGGTCACGACCCGTTGGTTTGACGAAGAAGAAAAGAAAGCCACCACAGTTGACACCTGGGACGGCTCTGTCGGCGGCGGTGAATAATTACACACTTGTTTTAATGATATCCCGGCTTCGGTCGGGATATTTTTATCGCGTTCAATGGTTTATCGGTGAAAAAAAGGGATACGGCTTGCCGTGTCCGCAACGAGCCCAAACGCTACCGCCATAAAAAAACATCACCCACCAACGCACCCATATAACCGGATATCTGCCCCAACCCACTTTTCAACAAGAGGCGGCTAAGGCGTGGGTCGGTGCGTAAGCAACCGGGGACCCGCGCCACCGAAAAGACAAGGTACCAAAAAGGCACCCACATAAAACACCCGACTGTCGGTAAATCCCGCAGAGCGACTGTGATTTTTGCCGATAAGAGGTAGCATTTCAATCAGCACTATGTGTCTAAATGAGGGAAACAAAAACCTTTGCATAAACTGTTCTTCGGCAAAAACACCCGGAGCGATTGACAGGCATGAGAGCGCGTTTTGATTACTTTGTCGCGCAAGACAAAGTAATAGCCTCCGCGGCTCGAGCGGTGTAACTTAGAGGTTTGCTGTTCTGTAAAGTCTAAAAGATAAACCTTTTTGTCTCCGCAAGAAAAGTCACCGATGAGCTATCAGTAAGGCACAAAATGGCGCTGTCTACGCAGCGCCGCCATAGCCATTAACTCTGTCTTTTATATAAAAGCAACTGCCCTTTACACCGGGAAACCCCCGGCGAGGGTTTCCCACGGAACAAGGAAAAATGCCCCGCATTTTTCCTTGTTCCTCCCTTCCTGCGCTTGATAAAGTATTTTTTTCTATTACCGTCAGCGTGGTTTGTCATTTTAGGTTAAGGGTGTTTCGCTGTCTGCGGACAGCGACAGGGGCTCTGCCCCTTGACCCCGCAACCCTTTGAAAAGGCTTGACCGAAACTTTTATTGATGTTGCAACTTATAAAAAAACCTGAGAAGGCTTCAATCTTCTCAGGTTATCTTTTTGATTAGCTCGATTATAAATCCTTACAGCAGCTGTGCGCCGTGTTCCTTACAGTAATCCATGGTTTCTTGGCTCCAGTAGGAGGACTGCACCTCACCGATGTGAGCCTTTCTCAGGAAGAACAGGCACATTCTGGACTGACCGATGCCACCGCCGATGGTGTAGGGAAGCTCACCGTTGAGCAGAGCTTTGTGGAAAGGCAGAGCCTTTCTGTCTTCACAGCCACTTTCTTTCAGCTGCTTTTCCAGTGCCTCCTCGTCCACACGAATACCCATGGAGGAAAGTTCAAGAGCAATATCCAGCACGGGATAATAAACGATGATGTCGCCGTTTAAGGTCCAGTCGTCATAGTCGGGAGACCGGCCGTCATGGGGCTTGCCGTCTTTCAGCTTGCCGCCGATCTGCATCAGGAAAATCGCACCGTATTCCTTTACGGCGGCGTATTCCCGTTCCTTGCGGCTCATGTCGGGATATTTTTCTTCCAGCTCTCCCGAGGTGATGAAAGTGATCTTTTCCGGAAGCAGGTTGCCGATGAAGTTATATTCCTTGGTGATGAAATATTCCGTGTGGCGCAGGGCGGCATAGATGAGCTTTACAGTTTTTTTGAGGGTCTTTTCCGTTCTCTCCTCTTTGCCGATGATCTTTTCCCAGTCCCACTGATCAACGAACATGGAGTGGATATTATCCGTGTCCTCGTCGCGGCGAATGGCGTTCATATCGGTGTAAAGTCCCTCGCCTTTCTCAAAGCCGTACATCTTCAGCGCATAGCGTTTCCATTTGGCCAGAGAGTGTACGATTTCCAGTTTTTCGCCCTTAATAGTGTCGAAGCTGACGGCTCTCTCGCTGCCGTTGAGGTTGTCGTTCATTCCACTTTTGGGGTCGATGAAAAGGGGAGCCGACACTCTGGTGAGATTCAGCTCAATAGCAAGATCCCGTTCAAAGAAATCCTTGACTTTCTTAATGGCAAGCTCTGTTTCTCTCAGGCTCAGATGAGGGGTGTAGTGATCGGGAATATAGTGTGACATAAGAGACTCCTTGGCCTTTCCGGCTACAATAATACGGCAGACTGTCCCGGTTCTCCGCCGTAGCCCTGCGGGGAACAAAACAAAAGGGTTCAGGTGTTGCCTGAAAATAAAATTACCTGACTATTATAGCAAAACAGAGTTGTTTCTG
Organism: Oscillospiraceae bacterium; assembly: GCA_029013165.1. Lineage (GTDB taxonomy): Bacteria > Bacillota > Clostridia > Oscillospirales > Acutalibacteraceae > UBA6857. Next base: position 2,774 of record JAQXMV010000190.1, read on the forward strand.
TCAACTGCTTTGCCTTTTGAATTGATCAGAATCTCATACACCCAAAACGAGCTGGAATTTATCGTCAAAATGCACAAAAATATTACAATACTTTTTCATGTTTTAACCAAAAGATAGAAAGCAAATTTTTTGTCGAAAAAGCCTTGATTTTTGATTTTTTATGGTGTATGATATGGGCGTACTTGAGAGACAGGTACACACCGGAGCGAAAAGCTCCCACTAAAATTGCTTACTTCTATATAATGTTTTCTTCATATTTTCTCCTTTTAAAAGCACTCGGAATTCTTCCGGGTGTTTTTAATTTATCTCAGGAGACGGCAGATTTCGCTGACACATTCCTCGGGGGTTTTCCCTGCGCAGTCGAGGGTGATGTCGGCGTATTTTTCATAAAGGGGCGCCCTTTCGGTGTAAAGCTCCGCGATGTCGGTGCCGTTTTTCATGGCAACGCCTCTGGTTTTGATGTCGCGGATCCTTTTTTCGATTTCCCGGACAGGCAATTTCAGATAGACGGTATCGGCCTGCGCTTTCAGCGCGGCCATGGCTTCTGCGCCGTAAACGGCGCTTCCTCCGGTGGCGATGACGCAGTCCGAAAAGTGCTCGGAGCAGATCACATCGTTTTCGATCTGCAGGAAAGCGTCGGTGCCGTGCTCCTCGATGATATCGCACAGGCTGCAGCCGTAACGGCGCTGTATGAGCAGATCTGTGTCCGTGAAAGATTTAAGCAGGCTTTTCGCCAGCAGGACGCCGACGGTGCTTTTGCCGGCGCCGGGCATACCGATGAGGACGATATTGCTTTTCATTATATAGTAAGCTCCTTTGTTTTTGAATATGATAACACAGGCGAATCCAAAAGGCAACCACCGACTGTAAAAGCCGGTGGGTTATTTTTTTCAGTGTCGCTGTCATGGGCTGTGTCGGAGACTATTTGCCATATTATTATTTTTAATTGGTATATTATTGACTTCTCTTTTCGATTATGATATATTAACCTTGTGAAGATATTTTTAAATATTTGCACATAAAATGATCGAGGGCGGAGGTGATACCGATGTGCTATTGACAACAGCCGCAACATGGCTGTCACGACACTATATTTTTAATTTAAAGGAGACGATTGTAATGACCCGTTATTTACCAGCAAAATTAGTAGCATTTTTAATGTCACTGTATGTCTTTTTCGCCGGCATACCCTATGGCGATGAGCCGGTGAAGATTGACTTCAATATTAAACCCGATGCCTATGTATATGAGGCCGGAGACCATTACAGTGTAGAAATCGAATGGACAAATGTCGGACGACCGTTTATTGGTACAAAGAGCAGTCATACAGGTCCAACAGTGTGGATTTATAAAAATGTGGACGGAGAATTGACATATGTTCCAACTATAACATCTGATGTTACTAATGATGATGCAGCTGTAGAATATATAGTCAAGCATGGCTATACGGAAACGCAGTGGGATGGTGGACGATTCTATGATGATATGGAGCCCGGCGTCTATACGATTATAGTGAGATTCTATGATTGCAGCAAAACTTTTGAAGACATTATCACGATAAAATAAAAAGGAAGAAAATAATATGACCCGTTATTTACCAGCAAAATTAGT
>JAQXMV010000191.1 GCA_029013165.1 Oscillospiraceae bacterium
TCTGCACCACGAGGCTTTCGCCGGTGAGCATGGCTTTGATCTCCTCGGCAACAGTCTCCGCTTTCTTTCCGCAGTCAAAGAAGATATCAAATTCACCAAAGGCGATTTCTTTCGGATCGGACACCGGTTCGGAAACACGGATCAGATTGATTCCCGGCGGCATATTATCTTTCAGCATGGCGAAAATTTCTTCGTTGGTGCTTTCTCCCTCGATACGAATATCCATACTTTCGCTCAGACTTTCCATACCGAGGGAAAGAGGCAGGGCGAAAGTGATATAAGGATGAGGATTGAAGCCCTCTGTGTACCACAGGGGCAGATCCGCCCGGCGGACAGCACGGGTCATGGCACGCATCAGATCCAGATGAGAAATGAAACGGCTCATGCCGGTTTTATTAAACCATATTCTTACACATCGCATCACATTTACCTCCGTTGAGCTTGTTACTTCCGCAGCCGGCACATTGTATTCTGCAGTGAGGCGTCGTCTCACTGCGGTAGGCTTTTTGATTCTCGTCGATCAGGAATTGCTTTCTGATGCCGTAGTCCAGATGATCCCAAGGCAGAATTTCTTCAAAGTCGCGCTTTCTGCAGGTGTAAAATTCCGGATCAATGCCTAATTTTTCAAAGCCCTCCAGCCAAGTTTCAAAATGGAAGCTATCATCCCAGGAATCGAACTTGCAGCCGTGCCGCCAGGCATATTCAACGGCGGCGCAAAGGCGCCTGTCGCCTCTCGCTAAGATTCCCTCCAGAAAACTGATATTAACATTGTGATAGCTGACACTGATCTTTCTCGTCTTGACGGAGGAGAGCAGATGCTCCTGCTTTTTGATCAGCTCATCAAGGCTGTTCTGTGCCTCCCACTGGAAAGGCGTAAAGGGCTTGGGTACAAAGGAGGCGACGCTGATGCTGACCTGAACGCCCTTGCCCTTGGGCCGGTCGGGATTTGTGTAAAACTCACCTACCACTTTCTGAGCAAGTTCAGCGATACCAGCAACATCATCATAGGTTTCCGTGGGCAGACCGAGCATAAAGTAGAGCTTCACTGCCGTCCAGCCGCCGCTGAAGGCTTGTCTGGCCGTTGTGAGCATTTCTTCTTCGGTGACATTTTTATTAATCGCATCGCGCAGGCGCTGAGTACCGGCCTCCGGTGCAAAGGTCAGACCGCTTCTTCTCACACGGTTGAGATAGCCCATGAGTTTTTCCGAAAAATTATCCACGCGCAGAGACGGAAGGGCGATATTGACTCTCTCTTTTTCCGTCCAGGAAAGGAGCTTTTCCATCAGCTCTTCCAAATGAGTATAATCGCTGGTACTGAGTGAGGAAAGGGAAATTTCATCATATCCTGTGCTGTGACAGAGCTTCATACACTGATCATTGACCGTGTCGGCGGATTTTTCTCTGATCGGTCTGTAGGTAAAGCCGGCTTGACAGAAGCGGCAGCCACGGATACAGCCGCGGAGAATTTCGTGCACAACTCTGTCGTGAACGACCTCCACAAAAGGAACAATAAACTTTTCAGGATAATGCACCTTGTCGAGATCACTGATGACGCGCTTTGTGACCTTTTCCGGTGCGCCGTGAGTAGCTGTGACAGACTTGACAGTGAGATCGTCATTGTATTCCACATCGTAAAAGGACGGCACATAGACACCCTTAATTTGCGCCGCAAGCGCAAGAAACTCCTGTTTGCTCTTTCCTTTTTCCTTACATTCGATCAGAAGATCGAAAACCTCGTTCTGCATTTCTTCGCCTTCACCGATCATGAACATATCGAAGAAATCAGCCATAGGCTCCGGATTACAGACGCAGGGGCCGCCGCCGACAACAATCGGTGTCAGATCCCTTCTGTCGGCTGCGCGAATGGGCAGACCTGCCAGATCAAGCATATTCAGCACATTGGTATAACAAAGCTCATATTGCAGTGTAAAGCCGATTAAGTCAAAGTCCGATAAGGGATCGCCGCTTTCAAGGGCATAAAGAGGCAGATGGCGCTCACGCATTTCCTTTTCCATGTCATGCCAGGGCGCAAAGACTCTCTCACACCACACATCATCTCTTTCGTTGGCGGCGGAATAGAGGATTTTGATTCCTAAGTGTGACATGCCGATTTCATAGCTGTCGGGGAAGCAAAAAGCGTACCGCAGCTTCACGGCATTTTTATCTTTGATTATGCTGTTGAGTTCGCCGCCGGTATACCGTCCGGGCTTCTGAACAAGAGGTAAAATTTTTTCCACTTCTTTGATAATCATGTTTATTTTAACTCCATTTCTTTTTGAATGTAATGACAAGTAAATATAGACTCACAGCTATAAGGCTGGGATTCAAAGTACCAAAAACACTGAAAATCACGGCAAAAGCGAGAAGCAAGCTGACGCTGATATATGAGATTCGATCCAGTATTTTTTCAGCCCTTTCATCTTCCATGCGGCGTAGAAGAAAGCATCGTATCGCTCTGGCAAAGTCGAGAGTTCCCACGGGGATTACATTAAAGCCCGCTATCATGACATTGACCAACAGAAACTGCAGAGAAAACACACTGCAAGTAACACAGTAAAAGATGCCGCCGCAAAGAACAAGCAGAGCATTGACAGCGATACCACCCAT
>JAQXMV010000192.1 GCA_029013165.1 Oscillospiraceae bacterium
ATTGAAAAGCATTAACGGATAAAAATTAAAATATGAAAGAACAAAAGTTTCGCTGGGGTCTTTTTAAAGTCTTGCGGGGTTAAGTGGCAGAGCCCCTGTCGCTGTCTGCAGACAGCGAAATCCCCATAACGCAAAAACAAATCTGCGCTAAATAATGAGAGAGAAAACTTTAACAAGCGCAGAAAGGGAGGTTCCATAAAAATGCGGGCCATTTTTATAGAACCGTGGGAAAGACAGATACAAAAATCATAAAAGACGGATTTGATCGTTTTGGCGGCGCTGCGCAGATAGCGCCGTTTTTGTGCGCTCAATGCGAAATCATCACACTTTCTCCTGAATCTCCAGCAGCATTTGCCGCGCGGCTCTGGTCAGAGAGAGGATGTTCTCTTTCCCGGCGCCTTTGACAGCGGATTTCAGAAGAGCAAGACAACGGTCGGCGTCTTGGGTTTCCCGTTCTCCCAGCAGAAGCATAAAAAATATCGCTCGGCTTTCCCACTTCTCCGTGAGGGTTCTCACCGCTTCTTCTGCCTGCGGATAGTTTTCATGGGAAACAGACTGATATATTTCGTCGAGCCGTTTCATGCATATATCGCAGGTGCTTTTGATCTGACAAGAGGAATAGAGCATAGCGGCGCAGAAAACCACAAGAATGCCTGCAGACAGGATAATACGCTTCATTTCTTTCTCTCTTTCACGGCACAGTATATGTTCCCGGAGCTGTCGGCGGTCATCAGCAGAATGTCCTCTTGTTTCAGGCCGCGCTTTTTCAGTTCCTTGTCCAGCTTTTCCTGTGTCATGCCGCAGAGCGCGAACTCCCGTTCCACGGTTTTTCCGTCACAGATCACAAGACAGGGAATGCTGTCTCCTTGGGTTTTCAGATCCAATTCCGAGGCAGTCGGCGGCCGCTGGGCGTTTTTCAGCTGCACACTGATGGCACCGTTGGTTTCCACATAGGCGTAGCTGACATCGGCAATGTTAAAGACATCTTTCAGCCGCAGAGCCTCCAGGAGATCATCGGCACTGAACCGGATCTGTTTGAGATTTTTCTGCTGGATCTTGCCGTCCTTGATCACAAGAACGCTGTGTCCCTGCAGCATGGTGCGGTAGCCTCTCACCGTCATGCTCAGGTGGGAGGAAAGCAGCTCCAGCGCCGCAAAAAGAAAGACGAGAGCAAGACTCGGCAGGATCGGTATGCCCTCATCCTCCAGAGGAATGGCCGCAACCTCGGAAAGAATGATGGTCACCACCAGTTCGCCGGGCTGAAGCTCGCCGATTTGCCTCTTTCCCATGATTCTGACGGCGAAGATAACGGCGGCATACACAATGAGCCCTCTGAGCATTAGTTTCACAGCAATCACCTCCGGGAAGAGTATTGTCACCGCGGTGATGATTTATGATTTCATAGGCGCCTTGCGCCGAAAAAAGCCCGGAGCGCATGATCGCGCCCGGGCAATATTTTTTATTATGGGGAAACTAAAACACAAACTGTACCAGCAGCATATAGCTGATCGTGCCCACGGAAATGGAAAGGAGCATTTGCTTTTTCCATAGCTGCAGGGCGCCGGTAATGACAATGGCAATGAGCTCCGGAATGCCGTGACTGCCGGAAAAAACGCTGACATTTTTCAGACAGTATATGATCAGCAGACCGAAAACCGCACCGGGAAGAACCTTGCCGAGATACTGAATAAATTTCGGCGTCGGCTTGTTGTCAGGGAAGATGACAAAGGGGAGAAAACGCATGATGAGCGTGGCGAGAATGATCACGGCCACGGTGATGAGCTGCTCACGGAAGGTCATTTTCAGCACCTGCCTTTCCTTCCAAATAGTTTCTTGACAGCGTCAGGGCGGCAAAGATGCCGAGCATGGCCGGAATGATAAAATTATCCGCGCCGAAAATCAGCAGACTGACGAGGGATATGCCAAGGCCGAAAAGAGAACTGAGATGACTTTTGTCCTTTTGCCACTGATTGATGAAAATAACCACGAACATAGAGGTCATAACGAACTCGATTCCCTCGGTGCTGAACTTGATCAGGGTGCCGAAAACGGCACCGAGGGTGGAGCCGAGAATCCAGTAAATATGATCAAAAAGAGTCACAAAAAACATGAACCAGCCCCGGTCCACATCTCCCGGCGGTTCGGCGGAGTAATTGATGGAAAAGGTCTCGTCGACCATGCCGAAAATCATATAAATCTTTTTCAGTCCCAGGTTTTTGTATTTCTCCAGCATGGACAGGCCGTAAAAAATATGCCTTGCACACAGCACAAAGGTGATGATAAAGGCATTGAGAGGATCAAAGGCGCTGGTCAGCAGACTCACGGCGACAATCTGTGTGGAGCCGCCGAAAACAAAAACACACATCAGGAAAGTAAACAGGGGGCTGAAACCGTTTACACTCATGCAGATTCCGTAGGTCAGCCCTAAAAAGCCGTAACCGGCAAGGATCGGCAGACTGTGAGGGAAAGCCACATAGGCGGCTCGCTTCAGGACTTTCCGTTTGTCTTTACTGAATTTCTCTTTCAACGCCGTCACGGTCACACCCTCCTTTTCCGGTGATCTCTGACATTATAGACCCGTCTCTGAAATATATATTGAAAATTCAGAACAAAGTCTCTTTTTCCCTTTTTTTTGGCATATTTTTAATTTCAATCAATTTACTGCTTTACAAAAGTAAAATATTCATGTATAATAGTACTCTATTTCAAAGAAGAGGAGTAAATTCAATGGATTCTTCAACATTAAAAATCTTTCTGGCCATGGCCGGCTATATGCTGATCGTCATCGGCATCGGTCTTTTCTATGCCAAAAGATCCAACAAAAGCACCGAGGATTATTTCATCGGTGGCCGTTCTCTGGGCCCCTGGGTCGCAGCCATGAGTGCCGAAGCCTCCGACATGAGTGGCTGGCTGCTGATGGGTCTGCCCGGTGTAGCCTATTGGTGCGGCATCGCTGACGCTGCCTGGACGGCGATCGGTCTTGCTGTGGGTACTTACATAAACTGGCTCATTGTCGCCAAGCGACTGAGAAAGTATTCCACCGTCGCCGGAAATGCCATTACCATTCCGGAGTTTTTCAGCAACCGTTATCATGAGAAAAAGAACATCATCATGACCCTTTCGGCTGTTTTCATTCTGATTTTCTTCACGGTTTATGCTTCCAGCTGCTTCGTGACCTGCGGTAAGCTTTTCAGCACCCTGTTCGGTTATTCCTATCATTCCATGCTGATTGTCGGCGCTGTCTTTGTGGTGGTTTATACCTTCCTCGGCGGTTTCCTTGCCGAGAGCGCTTCGGACTTCATGCAGGCGGTGGTCATGATCTTTGCTCTGGTGGCCATTCTTGTCACCGGAACGATCAATGCCGGCGGTATTTCTGCTGTCATTGAGAATGCCAAGGCCATTCCCGGTTATCTTTCCCTGACCAGCATCGCCACGCCCATCACTGACGCCGCCGGAGTTCAGCAGGTGGTCAACGGTGTGCCTCAGTTCGGCGAAGCCTCCAAATACGGTCTGCTTACCATTCTGTCGACGCTCTCATGGGGTCTCGGCTATTTCGGCGTACCCCAGGTACTGCTTCGCTTTATGGCGATACGTAAGGTTGACGAGCTGAAAAAATCCCGCCGCATTGCGACGGTTTGGGTTGTTATTTCTCTCTTTGCCGCTGTGGCCATCGGCGTCATCGGCAGAACCATCTTCCCGGCAGAAGCCAATCTTCTCACCAGCGGCGGCGCCGAAAGTATCTTCATCAACCTTTCGGAGCATCTGCTCCCGGCTATTCTCGCCGGCGTTGTCATGGCAGGTATTCTTGCCGCCACCATCAGTTCTTCGGACTCTTATCTGCTCATTGCCTCATCGGCATTCGCCAAAAACATTTATGAGAAGTCATCTTCCGTTGCCAAGGTTCATGACAAGATCTTCCATAAGTCCATGGACGACAAGTCGGTTATGCTGGTGTCCAGAATGGCTCTGATTCTGATTTCTCTCCTCGGTGTTGTGATTGCCTGGGACGAGGACAGCGTCATTTTCGATATCGTCTCCTTTGCCTGGTCCGGATTCGGCGCCACCTTCGGCCCGATCATGCTCTTCTCTCTTTTCTGGAAGAGAACGACCTATCCCGGTGCCATTGCCGGTATGGTCTCAGGTGCAGCGACGGTATTCATCTGGAAGCTGGCTCTCAAGCCTCTCGGCGGCGTCTTTGCCATCTATGAGCTGCTGCCGGCCTTCCTGGTTTCCTGTCTGTTCATTGTTGTGGTATCCCTGCTGACCAAGAAACCCTCACAGGAGATCTGCGACGAGTTCGACAAGGCCAAGGCTTTCGAGGATTGATTCTTTTATTGGCAGTCTGCAGACTGCCGAGAAAAAACAGCAAGCATAGAAACTTTCAGCTCCATGGTTCGATACCATGGAGTTGAAATGCTTTTGAAAGCAGATACTTAATTATAGATTTTTTTCAGATAGACCATCACTATGCGCTCGGGCGCATTTATCGACAGTCTGGGTTCTTGACAAAATGACGGTTTGTGATATAATGATTCCAATATGCGGGCATGGTGAAATTGGCATACACGCAAGATTTAGGTTCTTGTGCTGAAAAGCGTGCAGGTTCGACCCCTGTTGCCCGCACCAAAAAGAAAAGCCGCACGAAAGTGTGGCTTTTCTTTTTCATTTATTCATTATTCAGTATTCATCATTCATTATTCATTACTGCCTGCGACTTTTCCGGATAAGAGTGAAGAGAGAAAAGAAGAGGTGGCTTTGCAAGCAAAACATTATAAACTCGCACTTTCGTGTGGAGTTCGACACTCCGAACCGTTCACTCATGTGGGCGGTTTTGTTCCTTTCACCCCATTTTCCGACAAATTTCAGTTTATCTCTGTTCAAACAATGACAGATATGATATAATGAAAAATATACTGATATCAAGGAGATGCTTTTATGAGTGACCCGAATTTCACCAAAAGGCGGCGCCTCGGCTACGCTGTGGGAATTTCAACCGAATCCATACTCTATAATATGTTCTATACATATTATCTCTTTTTCCTGACGGATATTGCTCATCTCGATCCGGGCCTTGCCGGAACGGTCAATCTGATTTCCGTCGCCTGGGACGCCATCACCGATCCGATCATCGGCCGCTTTGCCGACAGAAACGGTCAGGATAAGCGCAAGCTGATGTTTCGAGCGGCTCTGCCGGTGGGTATCACCTTTATTGGCGCCTTTCTCCCGGTGAATTTTGAAAATCAGGCTTTTAAATTTATCTTCTATGTGGCCATGACCATGCTTTTCTGGCTGGCTTATACGGTTTATACCATACCCTATTATGCCGTTGTGGCGGAAATCACACAGGATTATGACGAAAGAACGGCGATCCGCGCCCAAAGCTCCCTGTTTAATACCGTGTGTATCTTTGTCGGCAACGCCGTGCCGTCGGTTCTTCCGGGCCTTTTTGCCGGTATCGGTATCACCCTTGCGCTGGGCTGGACGTTGACTGCCGCAGTGCTCGGCGTGATCGCTATTATTACAGGAATGATCGCCGCCTATAGCCTGAGAAGCGTGACGCTGAAAAAAGCCGAAGCCGCTGCCGAAAGCCAAGAAAAAGTCAGCTTTAAGGATTATCTGCAGATTCTCAGAATTAAGCCTTTCCGCTGGTTTGTGATGTTTGTTTTCTTCTTCCTCGTTGCGACTTCGATGATTCAGACGAACTTTGCATATCTGGTTCAGGGCAGACTGGGCATGAGTGATGACGATATGGTCATCGTTATTGTGACGCTTGTCCTTGCCATGGCTGTGGTGATCCCCATTGTGACCAAGGTTGCCGAAAAAACCGACCGCCGCTTCACGAGTCTTTGCTTCACGGCCGTCATGATGGTCTGCCTGGTGATCATCAAATTCATCGGTATTGACAGCGTTGTGATGCTCATCGCTTCTGTTTTCGCAGTGGCCATCGGTCTCGGCTGCTTCTGGACGGTTTTCTATTCCATGGCATACGATCTTGTTGAGGTAGATGAATTTGTCAACGGCAAACGCCGCGAGAGTATGATCACGGCATTTCCCCAGTTCTTCCAGAAGTTCGGCGCCGCCATCGGTATGTGGATTGCCGGACAGGTGCTGAAATTCGGCGGCTATGACGGTACACTGGCCGTCCAGGCGCAGAGCGCCAAGGACGCCATAGAAAATATCGCGACCGTGATCCCGGCTTTCTTCCTGCTCTTTGCCATGGTCGGACTTTTCATGTATCCCGTGACGAAAAAGAGCTTCCGGACCCTCCAGGAAAAACTGGAACTGAAAAGAGCCGGCAAAGAGACTGACAACACGGGAATCGAAAAATTAGTATGAGGTGAATCCATGCTGAGTGTAAAATCCGTGACAAAAAAATACGGTAAGATCAAAGCCAACGACGATGTTTCTTTCACCGTCGGCGACGGCGAGATCGCCGTGCTTCTCGGTCCCAACGGCGCCGGCAAATCCACGATCATCAAGTGCATTGCCGGTCTGCTGCGCTTTGAGGGAGAGATCACCGTGAATGCCTATGGCAACAAGACCAGAGAAGCCAAGGAGCTTCTCGGCTATATCCCGGAAATGCCGGCAGTTTATGATATGCTGACGGTTTCCGAGCATCTGCAGTTCATCACCAGAGCCTATAACATGGACGATGACGGAACAGGGGAGGCGCTTCTTCGGCGCTTTGAGCTTTATGATAAAAAAGACAAGCTGGGCAAGGAGCTTTCCAAGGGTATGCAGCAGAAGCTCTCGATCTGCTGTGCCCTGGTCCATAAGCCCGAGGTCATCATTTTTGACGAGCCTATGGTGGGACTGGATCCCCATGCGATCAAACAGCTCAAAGAGATCTTCCTGGAGCTGAAAAGAGACGGAAAAACCGTGGTCATCAGCACCCATATGCTGGACAGCGTAGAAGATTTCTGGGACACGGCTTATATCATGGTCGGTGGCAAACTCTGTGCCGGCAAAAAAATGGGTGAGGACGGACAGAGTCTGGAAGAACTGTTTTTCCGCATCACCGAAGGCGGGGATCAGAAATGAAATCCTTAGCTTTTCTTTGGCTGTGCAAGGCCAAAAACCGCCTGAAAGAGATTATCCGGAAACCGGGACAGCTCATTTTTCTGCTACTCATGGTCGTCGCTTTGGTGTTCACTGCTTTTTCACCGGGCAGCGAACCGCAGTTTTCCGAATCCTTCCGGGATATCAACGAGCTTTACCGCATTGTTTTTCTGCTCTATGCCATTGTCTTTGTCATGGTCAGCAAAAACGGCTTTTATAACGGCGCGTCCATGTTTTCCATGGCCGATGTGAATATGCTTTTCACCTCGCCGCTGAAAAGTAGCAAGATTTTGTCTTTTGGCCTTTTTCAGCAGCTGGGCCGATCGGTTCTGATCGGATATTTCATTCTTTTTCAGTCGGCCACGGTGAAAGGCCTTTACGGCGTCGGCTTTTCTGCTCTTTTGTTTATTCTTCTCGGCTATGCCGTGACGGTTTTCCTGGCGCAGATGACAGCCATGCTGATTTATTCTTTCACCTGTTCCGATGATCGCCGCTGTAAAATACTCAAGGCGGTTTACTATGGAACGATCGCCGTCTTTGCCGGCTATGTGATTTTGCGCGCGTGGCTCATAGGCGGTTTTCATGCCGAAAACCTTGTGACTGCCGCCGGCGAGCCCTTCGCAAGATTTTTCCCCGTGGCAGGATTTGCCGCATTGGCTGTGGAGGGTGCTATCGGCGGCGAAGCCGTCAAAATTCTCATCGGCGCTGTCTGCACCGTGCTGTTCTGCCTGATTTATTATATCATCGTCTCACGGACCAACAGTGATTATTACGAGGACGTTCTCAAGGCCACGGAGGTTTCTTTTTCTGCCGTGACCGCAAGGAAAGAGGGAAAGGTGCAGGAAAACGCGCCGAGAAACATCAAGGTGGGCAAAATCGGCTTACCCCAGGGCGTCGGCGCCGCGGCAATCGCGGCCAAGCACAGAGTGGAAAACCGCCGCAGTAAGTTTCTTGTTCTGGATATGATGTCCTTTGTCACCATCGGTGTGACGGCGGTTTTTGCCCTGATCGTCAAAGAACCTTTTGCGTATTTCCCCATGAGCTTATATATGGCGATGATCGGAGCCGGCGCCTCCCGCTGGTCGAGGGAGTTTTCGATGCCCTATGTTTATCTCATACCCGAAAGCCCGACCAAAAAGCTCTTTTATATGATCAAAAGCGATATTCCGTCCATTATTCTGGAAAGTGTGCTGTGTTTTACGGTTTTGCATTTTGTGGACAGAACTCTGCCCATTGCTCATCATGCCGGTATGGCCGTGGCCAGAATCAGTTTCAGCTTTATGATCATCGGTGTTAACATTTTGCTTCAGCGTATGTTCGGTAATTCGGACAAAAAATTCCTGGTGATCACGGTGTATTTCCTGCTGGTTATGCTCTTCTGTCTGCCGGGCGTGGGCGCAGCGGTACTGATGGGATATATTCTGCCGTTTTTCTATTGGCTGCCCTATCTTGCCATGGCCTTTGTGAATCTGCTGGTTTTCCTGGCCTGCTGCGTCCTGTCCCGGATGCGTCGGCGAGGATAGATGTTTCACGGCGCCGCGCACCGGAGTTCCCTTTGCGGAGTAACAATCCTTCCTTTTGGAATCGCCGGCGGAATCCTCCGGATCCGCCGCAAAAAT
>JAQXMV010000193.1 GCA_029013165.1 Oscillospiraceae bacterium
GCCGCCGGGCCTGCTCACTTTACTTTTTTCTCCCACAAAAAAAGGTCGGGAAATTCACTCGGAATTTCCCGGCAGATCAATCGGTACCGTTATTTGTCTTTTAAGGGCTCACCATTCACGGATAATCTCCGGATGCTCAAAAATCTCGTCCAGTCTCTTGACAAAGGGAACCACATCGCCAAAACCGCCTATTCTGTGGTCAAACATCAGGGAAATAGGCAGTTCTTTTTTTACACCGATTTCAACTTCTCCTGCTTCATTTTTGAAGGCGTACTCCTTGTCACGGGCATTGCCCACAGACATCAGAAAGACCTGCGGATAAAGCAGCGGAGAAAAAGTGACGCAGCCCTTCAGGTTGTCGCTGAGGGGTCCCCAGTTGGAAAGACAGACAGTGGCTTCGTTCAGCTCGTCTATCTGCAGTGTATGACTGTCACGGGGTACTTTCTTGAAAAGATCGGATACCTTGGCGACCTTGTATTTGCCGATGTAACCTGTGGCGATCTGAGAGATGGTGGACAGTAGCTTTCCGCGCATGGCAAAGCCAACCATACGCTGTGCCACCAGGTCAAAAAGAACCTGATCCATGTCCGTATTGTGGAGCCTTTCTAAAAGGTCATCGACCTGCTGAGCAATTTCACGAAGGCTTTTGTTTTCGATGTTTTTCACCTTGATCGGGAAAGTCTCTCCGCTTTCCAGAAAGACGGGCATGGCCACATCAATATGATCCTTGACGATCAGTCTGCCGCAGGAGGAGGTGTGATTGTATTCCAGATGGGCGTTGAGTCTCGGCGCGGCCTTGAGTCCCTCTGCCAGCAGGCGCATGAGCAGGGTGTTGAAGGTCAGGTGATAGTCACAGCTGCTTTTGAGTTTCTGATATTCCTCCCAAAAGCCGGTGATGTCCACCTGGTAGGTATAGGCCGGTGTGGGGCAGTTGCGCTGCGCATTGACAAGAACATTGCCGCTGATTCTACCCTTGACATTGAAATACTCGATTTTGTCGTCCTTTTCCGGCAGAGCCAGGGCGCCTCTGATGTATTGCTTGATATCCATAATGTTTCCTCACTTGAAAGATTGTTTCTAAATATTTCTTTTGTGTTCCGTTTCATAATACTATTAATTCCGGTAAAAGTAAAGGATATCGGCGGCAATTTTATTGTTTCAAATAAAAAGTTTACATTTGTTTTGCTTTTTCAGGCCGTGTCACAGCACCATGAGAAGCGTGCCGGCACCGATGAGAATACAGCCGATGAGGGATTTGGCGTCGAAGCTCTCATGGAGGAAAACAAAGGCCAGCACCATGGTGATTACGACGCTGAGCTTATCCACGGCCACAACGCCGGTAACCTCTCCGATCTGCATGGCATAATAATAGCACAGCCAGGAGGCACCGGTGGCCAGTCCCGACAGAATCAGAAAGATCCAGCTTTTCTTGCTGATGGAAGAAATGCCTCCCTGAGCATGGGTCAGAAAGACCATGCCCCATGACATGAGCAGAACCACAATGGTTCTCAGAGCCGTAGCTAAAGTGGAATTGACGCCGTCAATGCCTATTTTGGCGAAGATGGAGGTCAGTGAAGCGAAAACGGCAGAAAGCAGGGCAAAGATCAGCCACATATTGAAATCCTCTCCTTTTATCTTGATGCATAAATTATAGCACTATCGTGCAGGAAATGCAAAGAAAAGGGAGAATGAAGATGAAATATGGATTTTTTATTTTTCGCTGCCCTTTTTTGTTGACTTATCTGCGTTTTACCTGATATACTGACAGCAAGAAAAAATAAAAAAAGAGGTGCGTTTATGACAGCTATTATCAGGAAAGCACTGTGTCTGATTCTTTCAACGATCATTTTCGTTCTTTCGGGACTTTTCGAGCCGGGACAGGAAAAAATTCATTCTGTCAGCTCCGTCAGAAAAGTTGCCGACGGCTTTTACACCATGAATTATACCTATGACTACGATATTGACAAACTGCTCGAGGACGGTGTTTCCACCCATGTCAGTCTGATCTTCAAGGGTCTGGGTTCTGCTTTGCTCGGCGGAATGGAGGGCTTCGGCTGCACGACCTTTAATTCTGTCACACCGGAAGGCGACTATCTCTTCGGCAGAAATTTTGACTACACCGAGTCGGAATATATGCTGGTCTGGACGGATCCTGAGGATGGCTATGCCAGTGTTTCCTCGGTTGCACTGATTTTCAACGGCTATGACGCGGACTTCACGCCGGAAAGCGAGGTTAACCGGGCGCTGACATTGCTGGCTCCCTATGCGCCGCTGGACGTAATCAATGAAAAGGGTCTTTCTGTGGGAATTCTTGAGCTGTCGGCGAATCCCGTTTTTCAGGTGACTGAAAAAGTTAATCTCACCACTACCACCATGGTACGCGCGGTTCTTGATAAGGCCGCAACGGTGGCGGAGGCCATCGAGATCTTTCGTTCCTATGATATGAGAGACTTCCTTTTCGGCGGCTGCACCTATCACTATCATGTGGCAGACGCTGACGGTAACAGCGCCGTCATTGAATATATCGACGGAAAAATCAATGTGATTTATCCCGAAAAGAAGCAGGACAGCGCCGTCGACTATCTCGTTGCCGCCAACTATTATCTCACGGCGGGTGTGTCGGATCCCGGCGGACTGGGCTATGAAAGAACCGACAGAGCCTATGCCGCCCTCGACGCCGCCAAAGGCGTCACCGATGAGAGAGAGGCCATGAATATTCTCAAAAGCGTCAGCATGAAAGACGAGGATCTTCACGGCTATATTTGCAGCACCCTCTGGAGCGCGGTCTATAATATGACCGACCGCAGTGTAAAAATATGCTACGGTAACGATTTTTCCAAGACATACAGCTTTTCTCTCGATAAGCCGCAGACGGTGTTAAGTTTGAGTCGATAATAGGGATCGGCTTTTTACGGTGTTATTAATAGATGAGCGGCACGGGAGCTCCCCGTGCCGCTTACTATTCTTCTCGCGTGTGAATGCCAAGAGTTTTGATATCCATACACCTTTTAACCGATCGTTTCACTTCCGTCTTCTGCCGTTCAGAATTGCAATGCATCCTGAACCGTTTTGAATGCGACAGATTCGTTCCAGAAGTTGGTCATTCTATGTTTCATTGCCGTTTTGACAGGGTATTGCAGCGGATTTTTCTGATGGGTATAGTTCACCCAGCTGTCAAGAATATACTCATCCC
The DNA here is from genome assembly GCA_029013165.1 of Oscillospiraceae bacterium. Lineage (GTDB taxonomy): Bacteria > Bacillota > Clostridia > Oscillospirales > Acutalibacteraceae > UBA6857. The sequence goes on from JAQXMV010000193.1 coordinate 3,194, forward strand.
GATTGATTACGGTGGAATAAGCCACATAACCCCGTTGATGTTCGCTTCCCGGCGGCAGAGAGAAAGTCGCAAAAACATCGGTTTTGGTTTGCTCTCCATAGATGATGTCGCCGGAGGTAAAGGTCTGTTCACCCAGAGAATAATATTCGGCACAGTAGGTCTTACCGTCCATGTCGCAAAGCACCCGTCCGGTCACTTCACTGCCCGGTAAATATGCTTCCGGATGATTTTTATAAGCAGGCCAGAGCTGAACGGACTCCGTGCCGTAAAATCCCGGGTCAGTCGTCCAGAGAAAATGGTGGAAGATGATCCATTTGTCTTTTTCACCGGGGACTTTCACACCGACGCCGGTTATGCGCAGTTCTTTCACATCATAAACGGTATATGTTTGTGTGTAGCGATTCTCTCCGCTGCCGAGCTGAGTGGTTATTTCTCTGCCGTTATTCATGGGGTGGTCGTCGACACCGGTAATGACCTGCAAAGCGCCGTCGCAGGCGGCGATGTCCTCCGCTTTGAGATCGTTTAGCACATATTCGGGGAAGCCCAAGGCAAGCAGATCGGCCTTGATAGCTTCCACTTTGCTGTGTTCGGTGTCGCTCACTTGTGTCCAGTTCATCGGATAGCTGCCGCCGAAGAGATAGCCGCAAAGGCAGCCGATGAACAGCACCGAGACAAGAGTGATCACCAGTGCTTTGTCCGGGATTCTGACCGGTGCCGCTTGCACTGAATATCCGGCCTCGTCCAGCTCTTTGGAAAGCCGGAAAAGATGGCGGATAATCAGAATATATCCGACGATCATGACAAAGGGGATAATAAAACCGTTGTACTCCAGTAAGGCCAGAACACACAGAAGCAAATACCAGAAGATCAGGGCCGTGGCGCCGCCGACTTTCGGCGGCAGTCCGGCCTTTTCTTTCACGGCTCTCAGAGCGCTGCGAAGGAAGATAAATTCCATCAGCGTTAGCAAGAGACTGAAAAGAGACGGGATCATATTGACGGTGGGTGAAAGATAAGCGTCGGGGATAATGGTGGTGTTGAGTATGAGCCATGGGAAAAAGTTTGCACCTAAAATCCCCGTCAGGATATAGCAGCCGCGAAACCATTTGTTTTCGCGGCGCAGAGCGCGGTAGCCCAGAATGGACAGCACGACACCGATGGCAGGCAGAATATAATTCAGACACAAAAAGTTCAGGGTGAGGGCACGCAGTGCCATGCCGATGAGGATACGGCTCATGGCCTTTTTCCAGGGCGTGATTTCTTCGACGATGTTTTCGGGTGGCAGTTCGGCAAAGCAGTTTCCGAGGGCGGCTTCAAAATCCTGATCGTTCATGGATTTCCATTCCTGATTATTCATGCGCTTCACCTCCCAAAATCTTGCGCAGCCGTTTTTTCAGGCGGTATAGTTTGCCCTCGACGGCTCGCTCGGTCATGCCCAGCTCAGAGGCGATCTGGGCGGTGGACTGTAAGTAGTAATATTTTCGGTAAAAGAGCATTTGATCCCTTTCGGACAACTGCTGCAAAGCACGGCGGATCGCCGCCTGACGCTCTTGCTGAATCATGATGTCTTCGGGTGTCGGCTCCGATGAGGGCGTGTTTTCCGGGATTTCTTCCAGACTGTTGTGACGGGAAAGATTTCTCTTGTGGTTCAGGGCGGTGTTTCGCGTGATCGCGGTCAGCCAGGCGTTCCAGCTTCCCCGCTGACCGTTGAAAAGCTCCGCTTTGTCCCATATCCGCAGGGTGACTTCGGATAGACAGTCCTCCCGATCCTGCGGGTTTGGCAAAATGGGTGTCATGATATACCGCATCAGCGGCCCGTAGTGCTGCAATAAGGCGTCTATGCCTTTTTCATCTTTTTGCAGCAGTAATTCAATGATTTCTTTTTCGACCACAGCATCGCCTCCTCCCGAATGGATCTCTCTATTTCATTATACACGAATCGACAGAAAATCCCACGGAAATTTTTCAGAATCTCTCCATATCCCGATTCACCGCAAAAAAACGGGCATCCGGCAAAATCCGGATACCCGTTGATTCTTTTTTGTGTGAACACCTTTATCAGTTATTGATGAGCTTATCCTCATCGCTCCAGGAATAGAGCTTGCGGATCTCCTTGCCGACAACCTCAGAGGGGTGCTCGCTGGCGATCTTGCGCATGGCGTTGAAGTGTACCTGTGAGCCGGCCGAGGACATATCCAGCAGGAATTCCTTGGCAAAGGAGCCGTCCTGAATGTCGGAAAGGATCTTCTTCATGGTCTTCTTGGTCTCTTCGGTGATGATCTTCGGGCCGGTGATGTAGTCGCCGTATTCCGCGGTGTTGGAAATGGAATACCGCATTCCCTCGAAGCCACTCTGATAGATCAGGTCTACGATCAGCTTCATCTCGTGGATACACTCGAAGTAAGCGTTTCTCGGGTCATAGCCTGCCTCAACGAGGGTCTCGAAGCCTGCCTGCATCAGAGCGCAGACGCCGCCGCAGAGAACGGCCTGCTCACCGAAAAGGTCTGTCTCCGTCTCTGTTCTGAATGTTGTCTCCAGCACGCCGGCTCTTGCGCCGCCGATGCCCAGTGCATAGGCCAGTGCAATATCAAGAGCGTCGCCGGTGGCGTCTTGCTCCACAGCTACCAGACAGGGAACACCCTTGCCGGCCTGATATTCGCTTCTGACGGTGTGTCCCGGGCCCTTGGGCGCGATCATGACCACATTGACATTTTTCGGCGGCTTGATGCAGCCGAAATGGATATTAAAGCCGTGGGCAAAGGCAAGGGTCTTGCCCTCGGTCAGGTGGGGCTCGATGCTTTCTTTATAAAGGGCGGCCTGCTTTTCATCGTTGATGAGGATCATGATGAAATCCGCTGCCTTGGCGGCGTCGGCGCTGGTCATGACCTTGAGTCCCTGACTCTCGGCCTTGGCCCAGCTCTTGCTGCCTTCATAAAGGCCGACCACCACATCCACGCCGCTGTCTTTCAGGTTCAGGGCGTGGGCGTGTCCCTGAGAGCCGTAGCCGATGATGGCAACGGTCTTGCCCGCCAGCTTCTGCAAATTACAGTCCTGCTGATAGTAAATATTCTGCATGATGAAAACTCCTTTATTGATATAGTTTATTCCTGATTTAACATCGTGTTTTTGCCGCGCTCAATGGCCACAATGCCGGTACGGCACATCTCCAATATACCGAGAGGCTTCATGAGCTCAATGAAAGCGTCGATCTTCACCGGCTCGCCGGTCAGTTCAACGCTCATGACCTCCCGAGAGTAGTCGATAATCTTGGCGCGGTAGATTTCTGCCGCCGCCATAATGTCGGGACGATTCATGGGGCTGTTGGCAACCTTGATCAGAAGCAATTCTCTTTTCACCGTAACATCATCGCCCAGAACCTGAACTTTCTGAACATTGAACAGCTTTCTCATCTGACTGACAAACTGATTTTTTGTGTTCTCGTCACCGGTGATGGTGATGGTAATGCGCGAATAGCGCGGATCCTCGACTTCGGCAACGGTCAGGGCGTCTATATTGAAGCCGCGCCGTGTGAACATACTCGTCACCCGCATCAGTACACCGGGTTTATTATCGACGAGAACGGCGATAACATATTTTTTCATGACCGTCAGACCCCTTTCTCGGTTATGATATCATCTATGGAGCCTCCGGGAGGAAGCATGGGCAGAACGAACTCGTCCTTGTCGATGATCACCTCAATGATATTGGTACCCTTGGCGTTCACGGCAGCTTTCAGTGCGTCTGAAAGTCCCCTTTCATCGGTAACTCTGACGCCCTCGGCGCCGAAAGCCTCGGCCAACTTGACGAAATCTGTTTTTCTCTCTAAAACTGTGTTGGAATAGTGCTTATGAAAGAACAGCGTCTGCCACTGACGAACCATACCCAGCACACCGTTATTAATCAGGACCACGGTGATAGGCAGATCATAGGTAACAGCCGTGGCAAGCTCATTGAGATTCATACCGAAAGAACCGTCACCGGTAACGAGAATGGTTCTTTCCGAGCAGCCGATGGCTGCGCCGATGGCCGCGCCGAGGCCATAACCCATGGTACCCAGACCGCCGGAGGAAATAAAGGTTCTGTTTCTGGTGAACTTGAGATACTGTGCCGCCCACATCTGATGCTGGCCGACATCGGTGGCAACGACGGTATTTTCTTTCTTGATGTCATTGATCGCATCGAAAATCTTCTCGGGCGTCAGGGTATGGCCATTGGCCTTTCGCGCTTTTTCGGCAATGGCTTTTTCTTCTGCACGCAGACGGCTGATTTCATTCTGCCACTGCGGCAGTTTTCTTTCGGAGAGCTTATCGGTGATTCTTCTCAGCGTATCGCCGATATCGCCGCTGATACCGAGATCTACACTGATGTTTTTATTGATCTCCGAGGGGTCAATATCTATATGAATAATACGGGTGTTTTTGGCATACTTGGCGGTGTTGCCCGTCGCTCTTTCACTGAAACGCACACCCACACCGATGATCAGGTCGGCTTCTTTGTTGGCCATGGAGGAGGCATAATGTCCGTGCATACCCTGCATTCCGAGGAATCGTTCAGCGTCACTCGGCACAGCGGAAAGGCCCATGAAAGAGGAGCCGATAACAGCATCGGTTTTTTCGGTCAGCTTCATGATCTCTTCACCGAGATCCCGTCCTGCTACGCCGCCGCCGATATATATGTAGGGTCTTTCACTCTTCCGAATCAGTTCCACTGCCTGGTCGATGTACTTTTCTTTGGCCTTTTTTTCTTCAAAAGGACTGACCGCCTGACCGACATGAAAATCGGTGACCGCCTGCTGAACATCCTTGGGAATATCCACAAGCACCGGACCGGGTCTGCCGCTTTTGGCAATGCGGAAAGCCTCACGAATGGTATCGGCCAGATCGTCAACATCATTGACAAAATAATTATGTTTGGTGATGGGCAGGGTAATTCCCGTAATGTCAACCTCCTGAAAGCTGTCTCTGCCGATCATGCTACAGGGAACATTGCCGGTGATGGCAACCATGGGAACAGAATCAAGCATAGCCGTTGCAATACCCGTAACCAGGTTAGTCGCACCCGGTCCTGAGGTGGCAATCACAACGCCCACCTTTCCCGTGGCTCTGGCGTATCCGTCGGCGGCGTGGGCTGCGCCCTGCTCATGAGCCGTGAGTATGTGCCTCAATCTATCCTGTGCCTGATAAAGCTCATCGTAAATATTCACAACCTGACCGCCGGGATAACCGAAAACATCGGTGACACCCTGTTCGACCAGCGTCTCGATGAGTATTTGCGAACCTGTAAGTTTCATTGTATTAGGACTTCCTTTAAATTAATAGTAATTGATTAATTATATCACGCCTAAAAGAGTGTGTCAATGAAATAAAGAAAATATTTTAAGGGTTTAAAGCAGGAAAGTTGGACTTGGCGAAATCCGGAAAAGCGATATAAAGGAAAGGTTTTTATACATTTTACAGATCTATTTTATGGAACGGTGCGCCTGCTGCGTGTCGGTTAGGTCGGAGGTAAAAGGAAAAGGTGGCGGCTATGGGAGGGGGCGGCCCCGGGCAGCGCAGGTTGTGCGCCGCAACCGTAAAGCGCCCGCAAGGGCGCTTCACGGTCACTGAGCCTTCGGCTCAGTGCCGGGGCCGCATTGGCGCGCGCTTTCGCGCGCCATGCCCGCCGCGACCGCGACAGGTATCGCGGGCTACCTCCCTCGCTCCGGCGGCTTCGCCGCCGGGCTTACCACTTCCCCATTTCCACAGTCAAAAAAAACGAAAGCACCAACAAACCCAATAAAGCGAATATCTAACCTCGCACACCTCCCAAAAAGCGCCAAAAAGACGAGGGGTGCGAAGCGGTGGGCCCCCTCGTCACCGAAAGAACAAGGGCGCCAAAAAGGCAACCACATAAAACACCCGACTGTCGTTGAACCGCGCAGAGCGACTGTATTTTCGCCGATGAAAGGTTGCGTAAC
>JAQXMV010000194.1 GCA_029013165.1 Oscillospiraceae bacterium
CTCTTTCACCTGTGCCAAGGCTTTTGCCGAGGACGCCGTATCCATTCTCAATGACATTTTCGCCATGGAGGGCGCAACCGTCTCCTGCGATACATCCATAGCCAAGGTTTCCATCGTCGGCGCCGGTATGCAGTCCCATTCCGGCACGGCTTCCAAAATGTTCGGCGCTCTCTATGAGGCCGGCATCAATATCAGCATGATCTCCACCAGTGAAATCACCATCAGCGTCCTGATTGACAAGGAACTGGCCGATAAGGCGGTTGCCGCCATTCATGCTGCATTTTTCGGCTGATAAGCAAAGACGAAAAGACACCCTGCTTTGATCAGTAGGGTGTTCCAGACTGTCGATAAATGCGCCCGAGCGCATAGTGATCATCTATCAGAAAAAATGGAATAAATCAAGTTTCTGCTTTCAAGATCATTTCAGCGACATGGTATCGAACCATGTCGCTGAAAATCACTATGCTTGCCGTTCTTTCTCGCTTGGAGTACCTATGTACACCTGTCGCTCGAAGAAAACGGCATCGGCCATCATTTCTCGGCAGTCTCCAGCTTGTCGAAAAAGTATTTTTCGACAAGCTGAAGCAGAGCTTCGGCTCTGCTTTTGTGTCCGTATCGTTTTGGATGATCCTTGATTCTCCGCAAGAAAAGAATAAGACTTGGATGATCTTGGATATTTCTATTGAGTGGTTTATCTCCTGATCTTATCAGAAACGCTCTGCGCTTTGAATGATATAATGACCGAATCTGAAAGGCAGGGTGTTGTGATCTTTACTTCCGGTCAGTCTTGCGCCGAAAGAATCATCTTTTCATGTTATCCATGTGCTTCCGAATGGCATCAAAGGTTTCCTCGGAAAGAATGTGCTCAATCTTGCAGGCGTCCTCACAGGCGGTCTGCTCACTGACGCCCAGCATCACAAAACAGTCTGTCAGCGTGGTGTGGCGAAGATAGAGAGCTTCGGCTATTTCTCTGCCCGGTGGCAGCAGCACGATGCTGCCGTCGCCTAAGACATCAATATATCCGTTTTCACGCAGATTTTTCATGGCGATGCTGACGCTGGGCTTGGAAAAGCCCAGCTCGTTGGCAATGTCCACGGAGCGTACGGAACCGTTTCTCTGCCCGAGCATCAATATCGTCTCCAGATAGTTTTCTCCCGATTGCTGAATCTTCAACTTTTTTCACCTCTTGTCATCATTATAGCATATTTTCAGGGTGATTTTCAATAGCGTGGGGTGCTGAACTGTCGGCAGGCTTGCCCTACTCCACCACGGTGTTGAGCCAGATGCCTTTTTTCATCATCATGTAGCCGATAATACATTTTATGATGTCTGCGCCGAGAACGATGGCATACATCGGTATGATGGCGACGGCGGTGAAGCGGCTGAGAACAAAGGCCAGCGGAACGGAGACCGCCCAGACAAAGCCGCTGTCGAAAAGAAAAGTGATAAAGGTTTTGCCGCCGGAACGAAGCGTGAAATAGCAGGCGTTGGTGAAAGCCTGCACCGGCATGAAAACAGCCGCCACAAGAATCAGGCTTGACGCCAGAGAACGCACCTGATCCTCAGTGTTATAGATCTTCGGGAACAGGGGCGCGAAAACCGCCATGGCGGCACCGATGAGCACCACCACAGAGGTGGCAAAAAACAAAAGCCTTGTGGAGGCATGGCGCGCCTGCTCCTTTTCGCCGGCGCCGAGCATCTGGCTGAGAATGATGCCAATGGCGTGGCCGAAAGCAATGAAGCTGACATTGAAAACATTATTGAGGGTGGAAAGAATATTGACCGCCGCCACCACATCCAGTCCGCGGACGCTGTAGCACTGATTGAGCACGGCGATGCCTGCTGACCAGAGGGTTTCGTTGATGAGCAAAGGCGCGGAAATGAGGGCCAGCTTTTTCACCTGTTCCCTTGTCAGGTATGTCTGGGTGAAGAGCTTTTTGATGAAAGGATAAGCCTGTGTTTTGGTGTGAGCTCTCACCAGCAAAATTCCCAGCTCCACAAATCTGGACAATACCGTGGCCACGGCCGCGCCCTCGATGCCCATTTTCGGGAAGCCCAGATGGCCAAAGATCAGCAGATAATTGAAAGCAAGATTGACGATAACGGCGGCAACGGTGGCGATCATGGGGAAGACCCGGTCGGTGGTTTCTTTCATGGTGCTGCCGTAGGCCTGGGACAGGGCAAAGGGCAGAGTGCCGATGAGCATGATCTGAAGATAGCGCTTGCCGTAGCTGTGCACCAGGGCAATATCGGAGGGGCTGGCCTCTCCCTGCAGAAAGGCAGCAATCAGGCTGTCGCCGAAAAGCAGAAAGACGGCCGTACCTGCTGCCGTGAGTACCAGCGCGCCGGCGAGTTTAAACTGCAAGGTGCTTTTCACGCCTTGAACATCACCTTTGCCGTGATACTGGGCGGTGAAAATGCCGGCGCCGGACATGGCGCCGAAAATACAGAGATAGAAAACCAGCATCAGCTGATTTACAATGGAAACGCCACTCATTTGCAGCGTGCCCACCCGGCCGACCATGATATTGTCGAGCAGACTGACGAAATTGGTGATGCCGTTTTGTACCATGATCGGTATGGCCACAGCCAGCATACGCTTATAGTAGGGTACGCCGGATCGAATAAATTTGACGGGATTCATAGATTGATTCTCCTGTTTTCAAGTGTTCGGACAGTGAAAAAGAATCCGGCAATACAGGTCTTGTACCGCCGGATTTCTGCTTTTTCTTTTGCTTAGGCAAGAGGGAAACCGTTTGCAAAGAGCTTTACAAGAAAAGCGTTCATGAATACTGCAAACGCCTGGAGGAAAGTGTCAAGCTCCTTGAACATTGCAAAAAGGGTGGAAGAGACAGTCTTGATGACATCGCCTGCCTGCTCCGCATTTTCCTGCGAATCCTGAGCATCGTTTTCTCCGTTGCCGAAAAGACTGCCGAAGAGGTTATCCATCGCAGCATTGTCCTTGGTGGTCGTGGGGACGGTTGTGGCTTCTGTGGGCTGAGCAACGACAGCTTCCTGTGTGGAAGGTGTAACGGCTGCTGCGCCTGCGCCGAAGACAAGAGTCAGAGCGAGAACAAGAGCAATGATCGGTGCAATAAACCTGTTGCGAATTTTCATAGCTGGGTACTCCTTTTCTGATAGTACTAAGATTATATCAAATTGCGGCAAAATATGCAATAGTTTCTTAAAAATATTGGTTGATTTTAAGAAATATTATGTATCCGCCCCGGCGGGGGCAAGCTCTCCCGCCGGCAGGGATCAGAAAAAATCACCGCCGGCGGTATGAAAAGCTGCGTGGGTGATGCCGGGAAAAACTCTTTTCAGCGGCAAAAATCACAAAAACCGGCTCTTCTTCGGAAAAAGAGAAAGAGGGGAGCGTATCCCGGCTTCAGCCTTTTCACCGGTTAACCGCGCAGCGAAAGCGCAAAAACGCTTACAACTTTAGTTTATGCAGTTTTTGACCCATTGACATAGAGGGATTTTATGGGATATAATACTGCTTGGAAAAAAAGTCCCGGTTTTGCAGGGGATTGCATCAAAAATCATCGAAACAGATGATCAATTAAAAAACAAGGAAGATGAACGACATGAAAAAGACGGTTGGAATTGTATTTGCCGACACGATGGAATACGGCCCCTTTCTGGAAAAAGCAAGAAAAGAGGGCTGTGAGGAATATCGGCTCAGGGGAAATGACGCCTGTGCCTTTACTCTCAGAAATAAAAAGGGAGAG
>JAQXMV010000195.1 GCA_029013165.1 Oscillospiraceae bacterium
CTACTGCGCTCAGTGCCAGACCCTTGACCCATTCCATGAGCTCAGGTGTCACCATACCGTCGGTTTTGTGGTCTGCGGTTTCCGGGGAGAAAGTATATTTGCCGCTGTCGATGACGATGAGACGATAGCCGCCGTCCAGATCAACGGCATAGGAAAGCTGACCCTGAATGTTGTCGGTGTCCTTGGCGTATCTCTCAAAGGCAAGATCATAGCCGAGATCGGCATAAACCTGAGGAAATTCGCTGGCCTGAATGGATCTGGCGCGCTCTTTTTTGCCGTTCTCAAAGGTGATGGCCCGATCCTGATTGATGTCATGGTTGCCGTTGATGACGATGAATTCCAGGCCGTACTTCGCCTCGTATTCTTTCAGAATGGCGGCCAGAGCCACATGGGCTTCATATTCTCCGTCCTTGGTCAGATCGCCGGGGATCAGGATATACTTGAGATCCGGGTTTCTCTTGACCATGGTCTCGATGGCAGTACGGATAATGGTCTCTGACTGGTTATAGAGCTTGGCAGAGGAAGTGTTATATTTCTGCCAGATCTCGCAGTTGTCACCGGTCAGGGAATAGGGATAGTAATGAGGATCGGAAAGGGTGTTAAAGGTGAGAGTTGATGTTGGTTTTTCATTTCTGAAGTCTGCCGCATAGGACATGGAGCCGGTCATGGCAAAGATCATGGCAAGCACCAGAACGACAGAAACGAACCGTTTGAAGTTTTTCATGGTGTTCCTCCTTATAAGGTTGATTGACCGAATTATTATACCATAATATACCTTTATTTGAAAGCGTTCAAAATCTTAAAAAAGTATTTTGTTAAATAATCTAAAATACGGGGGAGGATTTATGGTGAAAAACACGAACTTTTCATAAATAATCAACAAAAAATCAACAATCAACCAGTGCAAATTAAATAAAGCTTTTCCCGAAAATCTATAGACTTGTGCGTGTAAAAATGCTATAATGTGCCGTGATATCTAATATTTGAAACAAGAGGTGCGAAATGCAGAAAGAAAACAAAATGGGCGTTATGCCTGTCAAAAAACTGATTATCACCATGAGCCTGCCGATGATGGTTTCCATGATGGTTCAGGCTCTTTATAATGTGGTGGACAGCGTTTTTGTCGCCAAGGTCTGTCAGGACGCTCTGACGGCGGTGTCCCTGGCTTTTCCGGCTCAGAACCTGATGATCGGCGTGGCCACGGGTACGGGCGTCGGCATCAATGCCCTGCTTTCCAGAAGTCTCGGCGCCAAAGATTATGACAAAGCCAATAAGATCGCTTCACAGGGACTTTTTCTGGCTTTTCTCAGTTTCCTCCTTTTCCTGGTTTTCGGTCTTTTCGGTGCGGGACTCTTCTTTGGCAATCAGGTGGACAAGTCGTCGCCGATCTATTCCTACGGAGTCGACTATCTGACGGTGGTCTGTGCGGCCAGCTTCGGCCTTTTCGGTCAGATCACGATGGAACGCCTCATGCAGGCAACAGGCAAAACCACCCTTTCCATGATCACGCAGCTCATGGGTGCCGTTATCAATATCATTCTGGATCCGCTGCTGATCCTCGGCATCGGTCCTTTCCCTCGTCTGGAGGCAAAAGGCGCCGCCATTGCCACGGTTACCGGACAGATTGTGGCTTTCATCGCGGGCATCATCATCAACGAGAAGTATAATAAAGAGATCAAACTGACCATGAAAGGTTTCCGACCCGACGGCAGACTGATCGCAGAAATTTATGAAATCGGTATTCCCTCCATTGCCATGGTGGCCATCGGATCCGTGATGACCTATTGCTTCAATAAGATTCTTCTCAGCTTTACTTCCACGGCGGCCGCAGTTTTCGGTGTGTATTTCAAGCTGCAATCCTTTATCTTTATGCCGATTTTCGGCCTGAATAACGGCGTGATCCCGATCATTGCTTTCAATTACGGCGCCTCAAACCGTAAGCGTATCACGGATACCATGCGCTTCAGTTGCCTGATCGCGGTGTCCATCATGGCCGTCGGTACGCTGATCATGTGGCTTTTCCCGGAACAGATGCTCCGTCTCTTCGATGCCGGCGATGAAATGATGGGAATCGGTATTCCTGCCCTGCGCATCATCAGTACCCATTTCATCCTGGCCGGTATCAGCATTAACCTGACCGCCGCCTTTCAGGCGCTGGGCAAAAGCTATCTGTCCATGCTCGTTTCCTTTTCCCGACAGATTCTTGTGCTTTTGCCCGTCGCTTATCTGCTTTCAAAAACCGGTGTGCTCAACTATGTCTGGCTGTCGTTCCCCATTGCGGAGATGGTTTCGCTCATGGTTTCTCTGCTGTTCTTCCGATTCGTTTATAAAAGCCTGATTTCCAAGCTGTCCAAGGATACCGAACCCCCTGAAAGCGGAATCCGTGAAGCGTAAAAAATCAACGGGGCATGAAATATTAATGTTCTGTTAACAATAATAAAAGTGCTTTACTTTTTGCAACTGTTCGTGTATTATACTTTCATAACACAACACTTTAATATTTTGTGTTTCAATTACGACATCTTCTGGTTCTCTAATATCTGTAAAGCCCCGGATTGCGTTTGCTCGCAATTCGGGGCTTTGCTTTATTCGTGATCGGTGGCCTTTTTCATCTTGATGAAGTGTCGGATCAGGTAAATCACCACGCCGACGGGAATGGCGAAAATCACGGCCTTGATGATCAGATGAATGGGAATATAATCATAAATGCCGTCACCGAGGATCGTGAAAAGGATCACTCTCGGCATAATTCCGATCACACTTGCCAAAAAGTATTTGAGGAAATGATATTTGGAGGCGCCCCAGAAAAGGCTGACAAAATCAATGGGGAAGACCGGCAGGGCCCTGACGGTAAGAAAAGCCGCAAATTTATTGCCGATATCCGCTTCGAGAATTTTACGGCCGCCCTTGCTTTTTGAAAGGAGCTTATTGACATAGTCGCCGCCGAGGAAAAGACCGAGAAAATAAGTGACCGTGACCTCGATGATGATGCCGACCAAACTGATCAGGCAGGCGGTGACAGGCTCAAAGGCCATTCCCACGGAAATATAAATCAGTGACGCCGGAATGATGAAAAGCACCGATTTCACCAGATAGATACCCCAGATAGCGAAGACTGCCGCCGTCACCGTGGCGCTGGCTTCGACGATGGCACGCACATCGATGTTTTTCAGTTTATCATAGTTTATCACCGCTAAAACGAAAAGAGTCATTGCCGCAGCGGCGCGCAGCAAGGCAAGAAGAGTGTCTTTGGTTCGCTTATTCATGAAATCAACCTCGGCTAAATTGGAATCAGTTTTCCTATTATACACAAATATGTTCCCGAAAACAAGGAAAAGACCGCAACTTATTAAAAAGAGATGAATACTTCGGTTATCTATGGACTTTTTCCTTTAATTATGGTATATTAATATGAAAGTGCAGTTTTTTTGCACAAGAAAAGCGAGGTGCTGACATGACCTTAAAAGACAAGGCGGAAAGGCTGGCGGCAGACGCCGTATTAGGCAGACTGTTAAAATATATCGACAAGGATCCGCAGAAAAATATGCTCAGACTCCTGAATATTTCCGAAAGGCTTCTGGGCGGAACCTTCCCGAAAAAATATCTTGACGCCATCCGGCAGGGTATAGAAAAGGGCGACAATGTTTATTATCAGCTTGCACTGAATATTCTCTCGGATGTTGACCGCGGTATGCTCAAAAAGCTGCTGCTTTCCATGGGTCTTGGTGCGGGCATCAAGGGCACGAAAGCCGTGCGCGCCAACCGGGATGTTTATAAATGCAATATTCCCTTTCTCATTCTGATGGATCCCACCAGTGCCTGCAACTGTAAGTGCAAGGGCTGCTGGGCGGCAGAATACGGACACAAAAATTCCCTGACCTATGAGGAAATGGCGAGCGTTGTTTCTCAGGGCAGAGCGCTGGGCACCCATCTTTATATGTTCACCGGCGGCGAGCCGCTGATGAGAAAAAAAGACCTGATCAGGCTCTGTGAGGAGTATCCCGACTGTGCGTTCCTGGCCTACACCAACGGTACGCTGGTTGACGAGGCCTTCTGCGATGAGCTGGTGAGAGTGGGTAATTTTGCCTTGGCTCTTTCTATTGAGGGCGACGAAGAGACCACCGATGAGCGCCGCGGCGCCGGTAATTATAAAAAAGTGATCGAGGCCATGAAGCTGCTCAAGCGCAAGGGCTGTTTCTTCGGCATGTCCGTTTGCTATACCAGCAGGAACATTGAAAAAGTCACCGGCGATGAATTCCTTGATCAGATGGTGGATCTGGGCGTTAAATTCGGTCTCTACTTTAATTTTATGCCCGTGGGTCATGACGCACCCGTTGAGCTGATTCCGACTCCCGATCAGAGAGCGTATATGTATAAGCGCATGAGAGAAATGCGCAATTCCAAGACCGGAAAGCCCATGTTCTTCATGGACTTTCAGGGTGACGGAGAGTATGTCGGCGGCTGCATTGCCGGCGGCAGGAACTACTTCCACATCAATTCAGCCGGTGATATGGAGCCCTGCGTTTTCATTCATTTCTCCGATTCCAATATCCGCACCCATACTCTGCTCGAGGGACTGAGAAATCCGCTGTTCATGGCTTTCCGCCACGACCAACCCTTTAACGACAATCATCTGCGTCCCTGTCCGATGCTGGAAAACCCCCAGTGTCTGCGTAGCATTGTGGCGCGTACCGGTGCCAAATCCACCAACCTCATTGAGGAGGAAAGTGCAGAGATGCTCTGCAGCAAGTGTGACAAGTTTGCTTCGGAATGGGCACCGAAAGCCAGCGAGATCTGGGAGAATAATCCCCATCCCAACCCGAAAACTCAGTATTACAGAGATACTCCCGAGGGCAGAGCCGAATTCGGCGGCAAAAAGTAAAATCAAAAGCGGCGGGATACTCAGCTGATTCCGCTGCTTTTTCCATTGACGGTGTTTCGGCTGAATAATTTTATGATGGCAGCTTGAATAGAAAGCGGTGTAAGATCGAATACTAAAATGAAAAGAAAGGCGGCAAGGTATTGAAAAAGACGGTACTGATATTTCTGTGTGCGGCTCTCTGCTGTGTTCTGAGCTTCAGCACATACTGCGCCCAGCCGGCCTCCGGCGACGAAGCCGCCACGCAGCAGAGCGGTTCTGTGGTGGACGACAGACCATGGGGCGACATCACTTCCCTTTCCTTTGTCAAAAGTGCCGTGACCTCTGTCATGCTGAGCTGGGACGCTGTCGACGACGCCTATGGCTACCGGATCTTTTACAGCATCGACGGCGGCAAGACCTACCGTTACAGCTCCATGACGAGAAGCAATAAGGTGACCGTTCATAATCTTCGGAGCCAATACGAGTATCAGTTTAAGGTTCTTGCTTTCAAATATGTCGGCGGTGAAGCGGTTTTCGGCGATTTCAGCGAAGCCGTTACGGCCTATACCATTCCGGCCACTGTCGAAAAGATATATACCAAGAGTATCAGCGATTCCTCCGTCACCCTCGCCTGGAATAAATGCAAGGGCGCTACAGGTTACAAGGTTTTTGTTTTTGACGGGGAAAAATATAACTACTATAAAGCGACCGAAAAAAATACCGTCACCGTTGAGGGGCTTCAAAAAAACACCTGGTACTCCTTTAAGATTCAGAGCTGCAACAAAAGAGAAAGCGGTATTGCCTACGGCGCTTACAGTGAAGTTTACAGCGAAAGCACCGATTGCGCCGGATCCCCACCGCAAACCAAGGCACAGGCCGCCCAACTTTATAATAATCTCATCAATGAGCTGAAAAGCCGTCAGGAACTGAAGTTGAAATACAAAAAGACCGTTGAGACGGAATTTATTTCCTGCAGCAAGCAGAATCTGAGCAACACCGTGAAAAATACGCTGAATCTTTTTTCCGGCACATTGAGTCAGACCTATACTTTCAAGAATGGCACCGACGGCACCACTACGCCCATGAAGCTCCTTGAGCCCTGCGGCAAAAATGCCGGACTGTTGCGGGAAAACATTAACAAATTCACTGTCAAGGAAGAGAAGAACACTCTGACGGTGAAAATACAGATGAAAAGCTATGAAAAGTCATCTGCCTCACAGACCGGAGCGTTCAGCTTTTCCGGATTTCTGTCTGTGCCGGATTATGCCAAACTCAATACCAAGCCGCTGAAAATCGGCGAGACCAAAAGCTATTATGACAACGGCTTCATCACCATGAAGCTGACCGACGGAAAGCTCACGGCTGTCAAGATTGAAGCTGCCGCCATTGCCGATATCGCTTTTTCCGTTTCGACGGTCAAGGCCAATGCCTTGATCGGCTATGGTATCACCCAGACTTATGTCATTCTTTGAGGCAATCTCGACAAAAAAATCGGTACCATTTTGTAAAAATAGTTCTTTTCACTATTGCAAGAAGTCTATTTTTTTGGTATTATAATGGACGGTATTGAATAACTAACCAATAATCAATCTCGAAAGGAGACATAACATCATGAATTACACACATGAAGTTGAACAAATGTGTACGGTCAAAAAAGGACCGCATCACGGTCCGGCTCCCATTCCCGAGGAAGGTAAGTGGGTAAAGGCCTATGAAATCAAGGATATTTCCGGTTTCACACACGGCATTGGCTGGTGCGCACCTCAGCAGGGCGCCTGCAAGCTCTCCCTGAACATTAAGAACGGTATCATTGAGGAAGCCCTCGTTGAGACCATCGGCTGCTCCGGTATGACTCATTCCGCCGCCATGGCCAGTGAAGTTCTTCCGGGCAAAACCATTCTTGAGGCCCTCAATACAGACCTTGTTTGCGACGCGATCAATACCGCTATGCGCGAGCTTTTCCTCCAGATTGTATACGGCCGTTCACAGTCTGCTTTCTCTGAGGACGGACTTTCCATCGGCGCAGGCCTCGAGGACCTGGGCAAGGGACTTCGTTCACAGGTCGGCACGATGTATGGTACCAAGGTTAAGGGTGTTCGTTATCTCGAAATGGCAGAGGGCTATGTTACCAGAATGGCTCTTGACGATGACGATCAGGTTATCGGTTATGAGTTCGTTTCTCTCGGCAAGATGACAGATTTCATCAAAAAAGGCGACGATCCCACAACGGCTTACAACAAGGCCATGGGCACCTACGGCAGATTTGCCGATGCCGCCAAGTACATTGATCCCCGCAAGGAATAAGGAGGTAAACGGACATGGCATTATTTGAAAGTTATGAAAGAAGAATTGACAAGATTCTTGCAGTTTTAAAGGAATACGGTATTTCTTCTGTTGAAGAATGTAAGGATATCACCCTTGCAAAGGGCATCGACTGTGACAAGATCGTCAGAGAGACTCAGCCCATTTGCTTCGAGAATGCAGTCTGGGCTTATACCGTAGGCTGTGCCATCGCGCTGAAGAAGGGCTGCACCAAGGCTGCTGACGCAGCCGCCGCCATCGGTGAGGGACTGCAGGCTTTCTGTATCCCCGGTTCTGTTGCCGACAACCGCCAGGTTGGTCTTGGCCACGGCAATCTTGGCAAAATGCTCCTTTCTGAGGAGACCGAGTGCTTCTGCTTCCTTGCAGGACACGAGTCTTTTGCCGCAGCAGAGGGTGCCATCAAGATCGCTCTGAACGCCAACAAGGTCAGAGTGAAGCCTCTTCGTGTTATCCTCAACGGTCTGGGCAAGGATGCCGCCATGATCATTTCCAGAATCAACGGCTTTACTTATGTCAAGACAGAGTTTGATCCCTATTCAGAGACCGTCAGCGTTGTCAGCGAGACCGCTTATTCAAATGGTGACAGAGCCAAGGTTAAGTGCTACGGCGCAGACAATGTACCCGAGGGTGTTGCCATCATGAGACTGGAGAATGTCGGTGTTTCCATCACCGGTAACTCCACCAACCCCACCCGTTTCCAGCATCCTGTTGCCGGTACCTATAAGAAATGGTGCAATCAGAACGGCGTGAAGTATTTCTCCGTTGCTTCTGGCGGCGGCACAGGCCGTACACTCCACCCGGACAACATGGCAGCCGGCCCTGCTTCCTATGGCATGACAGACACTATGGGCAGAATGCACTCCGACGCACAGTTCGCCGGTTCCTCCTCTGTTCCCGCACATGTTGAGATGATGGGACTCATCGGCATGGGCAACAACCCCATGGTTGGCGCTACCGTTGCCTGCGCTGTTGCAGTCGAAGAGGCTATGAAAGCCTGATAAATAAAGGGTTTTGAACCATTTACAAGACTTCTGAATTTCGGTTCAGGAGTCTTTTTTTGCCCTCATTCGTACTTTTGTCCACATTTTGTCCACGCAAATTTGTCCACAAGACAAGAATAAAGGAGAAAAGTATGAAACAGAGCATCATCATTCGCAAAAGAAAATCCGTCAAAAAAGGATTAACCTATGAATACCGCTTTGAAACCGCTTCGATCGGTGGACAAAGAAAGTGGATTAGTAAAGGGGGATTTGAGGACGAGCAAACCGCACGAATTGAGGGAATAAAAGCACTCAATGAGTACAACACCT
Organism: Oscillospiraceae bacterium; assembly: GCA_029013165.1. Classification (GTDB taxonomy): domain Bacteria; phylum Bacillota; class Clostridia; order Oscillospirales; family Acutalibacteraceae; genus UBA6857. Next base: position 8,494 of record JAQXMV010000195.1, read on the forward strand.
GCGGTCAAGTAACCGAGCCTACAACAATGAGTTTTGCCGATTTCTTGGATCATTGGCTTGTCAATGATTGTATGGCTTCTTTGAGTGAGAATACCATGATCAATTATCGCAAGAAAATCAAAAACCTTATTGTGCCGTATCTTGGCAAGTACAGATTGAACACCATTGACAGAGATAAACTTCAGAATCTATTGATAACATTACATGATAAAGGGTATTCCTATAACACTTTATCAGCAGTTAAAGGTATTCTGTCAAAATGCTTCAACTATGCTTATTATAGCGGATATTTGATCAAAATGCCTGCTATTAACTTGAAAATACCAAAGAACGAGAATACATCTATCCCAACAAGACAATCTCCCCATGTTTACTTAACAAAAGAACAACTATCCGCCATTTTTGAAAGATTTCCTCTCGGTTCATCTTCTTATTTGCCTTTGATGATAGGTCTTCATTGTGGTTTGAGATTGGGCGAAACATTTGCTCTCACTTGGAATGATGTGGACTTTGATAAAAAACAGATAAATATCAACAAACAGGTACAATGGCGACAATTCAAACGGACGGATGAAGAAAAGAAATCTTCCAACGGCAAGAAGAGCGAAAATTGTGGTTGTTGGTATTTTTCATCCACAAAGTATAAGTCCGACAGAGTTATAGAAATAGACGATGAATTGTTGAATTATATGCATTCCGAAAAAGAAAGTCAAGATGACGCAAGAGTATATTTCGGGGACAGATATGCAAGGTATTACGAAACCCCAAAAAGAGAGATAATACAACAACCAACTGAAAAAGAAATTCGCTTTCTCTGTGTTCGTGAGAATGGTACATATATCACACCTCGAACAATGCAGCATACATCACGGATTATACATAATGACTTAAATATAAAGGACTTTGATTATCATAGTCTACGGCATACTCACGCAACTGTATTGCTTGAAAAAGGTGCACCTTTAAAGTACATACAGCAACGCTTGGGACACAAAAAGATAGATATTACCTTGAATGTATATCAACATTTAACAGATAATTTACAGCAAGTAGGTACAAAAGTATTGAATGATATTTTTTCTTCAGAAGGATAAATAAACGCAGTGTCTTTTCGAGACTTTTTTACAGGAACAAATCTCCTATAACAGTTCAAAATTAAAATTATCGTAACCCCCAAATAATCCATCGTCCCGGCAAATAGAATTAACCCCCGAAGAATGTGTTGCTCTATCAAAAGAGCGACATCTCCGGGGGTTGTCTTATTCAGATTTCAGCGGTAATCGCCTTTCGCCGGTGCGGAAGATGTTCGTCAGATATTCTTTGACATCATTGTTGTGACTTTTCTAAGATGATTGTAATAGATTTCTACTAAGATCCCGTTCTGATGAAACTACCAAGTCCCGATGCTACCGCCTCGGCTGTCCCAGTTTCTGCAGCTTTACCGGTTGTGTTACTGTGCTCATTTTCCCTATCCTTTACTATTGATTCAAAGTTAGTCCAAACAACTCTTTAGACTTATGTAGACCCGATGAGACTATTCTGAATATTTGGATTTCTTTGAAAAACGTGGGATAATTTAGGGGTTACGAAATCTGAATGAAACATCCCCAGGAAAAAGTCGCTCTTTTGAGAGAGTTCATTCTTCGGGGGATTTCTATTTGTAGTGACGAGAGGTTATTCTGGGGTTATCTTTACTATTTCATTGCTTTTTAATGAATGCTATAACATCACCGACAGTTTTTAAATTCTTAATCTCTCTGTCTGGTATTTGAATATCAAATTCGTCCTCAACAATACATGCGAGATTAACCAAATCGAGGGAATTAAGTCCTAAATCGGCGATTAATACTGTATCTTTGGTTATTGTTACATCGTTATTGCCTATATGTTCGCAAATGATTTTTGTAAGTTTTTCTATCATTGCATTAACCTCCGTAATTGCGTTTGATTTTCTTTGTTGTGGTTTTGGGAAATTCCGTATCCCTGATAATTACTTTTCCGATATTCTTTATTTGCGGCAAATGTTGATTTATTGATTGAATATCTGCATTGATTCTATCTTTTGCATCAGGTATATCATCAAGATATACCTCGGCAACGATAGCGTTATCCTTGCCGTATGCAACAGCCTCTTTTACATACGGGATGGTATAAATTTCTTTTTCAATAGATTCAGCAGGAATGTTTTCTCCGTTGCCAAGTATAATCAAGTTCTTAATTCTTCCAGTAATATGTAATGCGCCGTATTTATCAATCAATCCAATATCTCCAGTTTTAAACCAGCTATTAATAAACGCTTTTTTGTTTTCGTATTTATTATTGTAATACCCAAGCATAACATTATCGCCTTTTACAAGTACTTCTCCGTCATCTGCAATCTTAACCTCGTTGCAGCATAAGGGGAGACCGACACTGCCGATAACATTCAAATTATTTCGGTTTACTGCAACGATAGGTCCGCATTCTGTAATGCCATATCCGTTCAGCACCGTGATTCCAAATGATTGAAAAGCACGGATGTATTTTTGATCAAGCGGTGCGCCGCCGGATACAATCAAATCTAGCTTCCCACCGAATGCCGAAATAACCGATTTGAAAAGGACTTTCCGCAAATCAATTCTGCACTTAAGAAGTGCGTTACTGATTTTTATGAGTACCTTTAACTCTTTATCCTTGCCTTGCTTTTTTGCA
>JAQXMV010000196.1 GCA_029013165.1 Oscillospiraceae bacterium
CTACAGCAAATACGGAAAATATGGTAAATACGGAAAATACGGTAAGTATGGCGGCTATTCTAACAGCGGATACGGTAAAAAGGCCGACGCATACTATACGAAACGCGGTACCAACGACTGACATGATCTGAAAATAATTCAGGATAGGATTTTATGGCATGAACGAGATGGATAATAAAAAGAGTAAAAATGAAAGTCTGGAAATCTATTTTACGGATTTCCTCAAGGGATTAAGGCGCTTTTGGTCACTCTGTCTGATCCTTGCCGTGCTTTTTGCCGGCGCAAAAATGTATCTGGCTCACAGGAGATATACGCCGCTATATTCTTCCAGTGCTTCTTTTACCATCAGGACACAGAATAACACTTCATCGATCAGCGGTGTTTCCGTTTATAGTTTCTATTATGATTCTTCAACGGCTTCTCAGTTAACGGCAACTTTTCCGTATATACTGAAAAGCGAAATACTGCAGGACGCCATTTGTAACGATATGAAGCTGAGCGCTCTGCCGGCCTATCTCAGTGCATCTTCCGTTGAAAATTCAAACCTCTTTACGCTTTCAGCCACAGGAAGAGATCCTCAGATGACCTATGATGTGCTTCTGAGTGCCATTGACAACTATCCGGAAGCGTCCAAATATGTTGTGGGTAATATCAAACTGGAAATGATTGAATCACCTGAGGTGGCAACTGCGCCGTCAAACAGTCCGGGTTATCTCTCCAGCGCATTTCGAGGCGCCATGATGGGCTTGATTTTAGGCTTACTTTGGATTTTGATTTATACGCTTTCAAGAAAAACAATCAGAACGAAAGATGAGATCAAGAATGAACTGAATCTCGACACCCTCGGTGTTATCCCAAGAGTCGTCTTTAAACGGTATGTCAAGCCCACTGACAGAGATATTCTTTTTACTAACGAAAAAATCAATGGCGAATTTTTGGAATCTTTCAGAGTTGTGCGAAATACTCTTTTGAATTTCTTGGAAAAGGATCAGAAAGTTTTTGTCGTTACCAGCACGGCGCCGGGAGAGGGCAAAACCACCACCACGATTAACCTTGCTCTGTCACTGGTTGCGCTGGGAAAAAAGGTTCTTCTTATGGACGCCGATATGCGCCATCTCAGCGTTATTCATGCGCTGAATCTGAATAAAGGCGAAGTCAAGGCAAAAAAAGTCATACGCTTCAAAAAAAGCGGTGATATATTCCGCGTGGCCAGTGCGAAAAAATACGGGCTGGATCTGTTACTTCCCGACACCGAAAATGCTGGCTCCAAGTTATATTTCGACTCAAAGAATTTAAAAATGGTCTTTGATAACTACCGCAATGAATATGACTGCATACTCGTTGATACGCCCCCGTGTGGATTAGTCTCCGATACCCTTTATACGGCGCAGCAGGCCGATGGCGTCATCTATGTCATTCATCAGGATGTTGTCCGGGTTCCCAAGATCAGAAGCGGAATTGATAATCTGCTTTCGACAGATGTTAATATCATCGGCTGCGTTCTTAACGGCGCTATTTCGCCCGGCAGCGGTTACGGTTATGGCTACGGCTATAAATACGGCTATGGATATGGATACGGATACGGTTACGGCTATTACGGATACGGTTATGGTTACGGCTATGCCTACGGATATAAGAATAAGAAGAAGCGTTCAAGCTCCAGAAAGAAAAGAAAGGCTTCCGCAGAATGAAAAAATCAAAGTATTATCGTGATTTGCTGAAAAAGATGGCAGAAGAATGGAAGTGGCTCTTTACTTATATTAAGAGATATCGCTATATTATGCTGCTGTATATGGTGATCGGTGTTTCCGCGTCTTTCATGGCGCTGGGAATATCGGTCGCGTCCAAATATCTCGTTGACGCCGTGGTTCAGCATCAATCCGATAATCTTGTTACCTATGTTGTCATTGTCATCTCATTGGCAATTTTCCAACATCTCTTTCAGGCAGCCTCCTCCTGGATCAGCGCTCTGGTCAGCAGTAAATCCAGCAATGAGGTTCGCCAGGAAATCTATTCCCATATCATTCTTGCCGGGTGGGAGGACATCAGTCGCTTTCATTCCGGCGATCTGTTAAACCGTCTCGAGAGCGATGTTTCCACCATTTCCAGCGGTGCGATCAGCTTTATCCCGACGCTTTTCACCAGAGCATTTCAGTTTTTGGGTGCTCTTGCGATTGTGCTGTATTTTGACAAAACAATGGCTCTACTGGCTTTGATGAGTGCGCCGTTTTTGTTCATTAGCTCACGGTTTCTCGTCAGCACTATCAGGAAATACAATAAAAAAACCCGAGAGATGAACGGTGAGGTGCTCTCTTTTACGGAGGAATCCGTGCAGAATATTCAGATCATCAAGGCATTTGATCTGACAAAAGATTATATTGATAAGTTTACACAAATTCTTAAAGAATACCGAAAGGTTAAGCTGTCTTTCGATAAATTCAGCATACTGATGACTCTTGTGCTTTCACTCATCGGGGTTGCCGTCTCCTACACCTGTTACGGCTGGGGTGTTTACCGCCTGTGGCAGGGTGCCATATCCTTCGGTACGATGACGATGTTTTTGCAGCTGTCCGGTTCCCTTACTTCCGCTTTCGGTGCGCTGGCCTCCATGGCGCCAACGGCGGTTTCCATCGCGACATCGGCAGGCAGAGTCATGGAAGTAACCGGATTTGAAAAGGAAAACGATAACGACAGAGAAAAAGCAATCCGGATACTTTGTGAATCCCAGGACACAGGTGTTTCCGTCGAAATGAACGATGTTTCATTTGCCTATAAGGGAGCAGATAATCCGGTGCTGAGAAATATCAGTCTTGCGGTTTCGCCCGGCCAGACTGTAGCTTTCATCGGCCCTTCCGGAGAGGGAAAGACCACATTGCTGAAACTGATTCTCGGACTTGTCAAACCGACGCAGGGTGAAATATCCCTGGTGTCTCCCTCGGGAGAAAAGCTGACTCTTTCCGACAGCACGCGACGATTCTGTTCCTATGTTCCTCAGACGGTCAATATGTTCTCCGGAACCATTCGGGAAAACCTTTTAACCGTCAAAAGTAACGCCACCGATACGGAATTGCTGGAGGTAATGAAAACGGTCGATCTTTTTGACCTGATACAGGAGCTACCTCTGGGGCTTGATACACCGATTAACGAAAACGGCAATAACTTTTCACAGGGTCAACTGCAGCGAATGGCCATTGCGAGGGCGCTGCTGCGAAATTCACTGATTATTCTCATGGACGAGGCCACTTCGGCTTTAGATATTGAGACGGAGAACCGCGTTCTGAATAATATTATGGTTTACAATCCCAATAAAATCTGCATCATTACCACACACCGGGAAAGTATGCTGAAATATTGCGACAGAATCATTAAAATAAATTCTAAGGGCGAGATGGCCGAAATAAAAAAGGATTTGGTAAAATGAAGGTAAAAAAGAAAAATGAGGGTAGAAGGCATTTTCATTTGGAACAATGGCATGTCATTGCATTCTTTCTTGTGATTTACGATGTAGTTGTGATCAATGCCTCTTATTTTTTAGCGCTATGGGTGCGGTTTGACGGAGAGTTTTCCAATATTCCCGCCTATTATCTTGATCCCTATACCAAATTTGCACCGATTTATACGGTCATCTGTCTTGTGGTTTTTGTGGCGATGAGACTGTATCAAAGCGTTTGGCGTTTTGCCTCCTTTGATGAGCTGATGAGAATTGCTGTCTCCAGTATTCTTGTCTCGATTATACACACCGTGCTGATTACGGTCATCTTTTACAGAATGCCCATTTCCTATTATGTTTGGGGCGCCTGTCTGCAGCTTCTTTTCCTGGTTGCCTCCCGATTTTCTCAGAGAGTAATTTTAGCTGAGTTAAATAAATTTAAGACGATGAGTGACGGCGATCAGACCAGCCGTATCATGATCATCGGCGCCGGTAATGCCGGACAGGTGATTCTGCGCAGTATCGAAAAAGAAACCGGCGGAAAGAATAAGGTCGTTTGCTTTATCGACGACAATACCAACAAGCACAACCGTTATATTCAGGGCGTTCCTGTCGTCGGCGGCAGAAACGATATTCTCTATAATGTTGATAGATATAAGGTACACAAAATATTTATCGCTATGCCCAATGCCTCCAGGGAGGCTGTCAGAGATATCATTAATATCTGCAGTGAAACGGACTGCGAGCTGAAAAATCTCCCGAGCCTTTATAATTATCTGAACGGAGACTTCTCCATCAACCAGATGAAAGATATTTCCGCTGACGATCTTCTCGGCCGAGAGCCCGTCAAGGCGGACATGAGAGAGGTCTATGAATTCATCAGGGGAAAGACCATTCTTGTCACCGGTGGCGGCGGCTCCATCGGCAGTGAGCTTTGCCGTCAGGTTGCCAGACACGATCCCGAAAGACTGATCATATTTGATATCTACGAAAACAATGCCTATGCCATTCAGCAGGAACTTCACGATGCATACCCTGATCTCCAGTTGGAGGTTCTCATCGGTTCGGTTCGTGATTCGCGCAGACTGGATGATGTTTTCAGCACATACAGACCGGACATCGTCTATCATGCCGCCGCCCATAAGCATGTGCCACTGATGGAGGACAGTCCCTGCGAAGCCATCAAAAACAATGTGCTCGGTACCTATAAAACGGCTTACGCCGCCATGATTCACGGTTGCAAACGCTTCGTGCTCATCAGCACCGATAAGGCCGTTAATCCGACCAACATCATGGGTGCCAGCAAGCACCTGTGTGAAATGATCATCAACTCTTTCGACAGAAAGATCAAAGAAAACCGCCCCATGGAAATTCCGCGTATGTTCACCCACATGGAAGATCCGGAATATGCTAAAAAATATGAGGGAAAGGTCATCGACAATGTGCAAACGGAGTTTGTTGCTGTTCGCTTCGGCAATGTCCTCAGTTCCAACGGCTCTGTTGTCCCGATCTTTAAGCGCCAGATCGAAAGAGGCGGCCCCGTTACGGTGACACATCCTGATATTATACGGTATTTTATGACGATTCCAGAGGCAGTTTCTCTCGTACTTTATGCCGGCGCTTATGCCAGAGGCGGTGAGATTTTTGTCCTTGACATGGGCTCTCCCGTAAAAATTGACACGCTGGCCAGAAACCTTATCCGGCTTTCCGGTCACAAGCCCGATGTTGACATCAAAATCGAGTATACGGGTCTTCGCCCCGGCGAGAAGCTCTATGAAGAAATGCTGATGGCTGAGGAGGGTCTGACCAAGACCCCGAATAAACTGGTTTTCATCGGCAATCCGATTCCTTTCGATGTGGATGTTTTCCAGAAGCAAATCGAGCAACTGATGCTCAGTGCTTACGATAACAACAGCGATATTAAGCAAATGGTGAAGGAGATCGTCCCCGAATATGTTCCGATGAACTGAGAAATGAGAGGAAAGGTGGGAATGATTTCATGAATGACATGGAAACACTGATGCGGGCTAAAAGCTATATTGACTCACTGGCGCACGGGATCAATCCCATCGACGGCAGTGAAATTCCCGAGAACGATACGATCAATCATATTCGGATCACACGATGTCTCTTTTATGTCAGCGACATACTGGAAAAGATCATTGACAACGGCGGAATAGAAAAGACCGCAAAAAAGAGTTCCTCCGGCAAAGCTGATTTTAGCATCACCTATGATCGGCTGAGAAATTTTGAATACTCCACTACACCCATAAATGTCACTACCATTGTCAAAAGAATCAATTCCCTCAAGGACAATGACAAGGTGAAAAACCTCAAAACGGGGGATATTACCGGCTTTCTTCTGGAGGCTGATCTGCTTGAAATCTCGCAGCGTTATGATGGTAAGCAAAGCAAAGTTCCCACGGAAGCCGGCCTTGACCTTGGCATTTCCATGGAAATGAGAAGCGGTATGGACGGCAGGATTTATCACTGTGTACTTTATTCCAGAAAAGCCCAGGAATTCATCATCGACAATATGGACAGTATTATTGAATTTATCCGCACTAAAAAGTAAACAAAGAAGCCGCCGGGACGATCAGTCCCGGCGGTAATTATGTGATGTGAGTGACTAGCTTAAACCGACTGTGCCTCGCTCTTATTGAGAAAAGCGAAGTCCGGTTCATCGATCATAGGATAGCTTTTGATCTCGCTGGAATCCAGGTTTTCCGCGTTCATATCGACAGCGCGGATTGAGCTTCCGTTATAAGTCCTGAAATAATATATTCCTTTGTCGGTGTTACAGCAGGATGAATATACGGTGATCTCATAGTCTCCGTCACCGAGGCGGACACAGCCCCTTTGCTGTTCCACGCCGCCGAGAATGTGGAAAAACTGGCTGACGCTTTCCTCTTCGGTGTTTCCGCATAGGGAATTCATCTTGATAAAAGCCGCGCGGATAAAGCGCGAAGCCGAGGATAAATCGCCGGGAAGTCCCAAGGCGCCCATGCCTCTGCTGTAGGGCTTTATGTCTACATTCAGCGAAAAACGGTTCATGGGCTCATAGGGAGAAAGATTGATATAATTGCTCAGATTTTCTCTGTGAAAATAAAACTCGGGCCGGTTGGTCAGAACACCGATGGGGTTGTCATAGATCTTCATGCCGGACTCCACACACTCGATGACGAGGCTTTGATTTTTGTCGCTGACAATCCAGTGAAGAGGGGAGGGCGGCAGCGCGTCACTAAAGCTGTCACCGGTAATGTTGATATTTTTCAGCAGCTCACTGACCTGTGAGACGCTTTCGCACTGACAAAGCAGCCAAGGGATCAGCTCAAAGGAGGCAATATTGTCCTTGCCGTCGCAGGGTTCATTGTATTTGGTGAGCACCGTGAAATGAAGCCCCGCAGCGCTGAGGCCTTTTTCATTAGTCGCCTCATAATAGAGTGGATAATTATCCTGAATGTAAGCGGCTCCGATCATTGCATAATGAGATGGTATTTCCGCTACATGTCTGAACACAAAGGGATAATTTCTAGGCGTGACGGTCACGGACTCATCGTAAGAGTATTCAAGATCAAGATTTCTGCCGAAATAATGATCGCGGGTTTTAAAACTGACAGCTGTACACATAGATATGTTCCTTTCTGTTAAAAATTGATCAGTTGTTTTTGATAATGCCAAAGGCGGTTCCGAGCTTGCCGCCGGATTTCATATAAGCCTTCGCATTTCTCTGCAGGGTAGTGTCTTCCGGATAGTTATTGACATCGGACTGCCTCTCACCGAAAATTCTTTCAATCGCCTGATGATCCAGTTTTGCCTGAGCTACAATATCAAATCTTTTAGCAAATTGAATAATGTTGGAAGTTTCGCTCATAAATTCACGGTTACCCGGAAACAATAGCCATGATTCACAGACGAAACAGGCATAGTCCCTTTCCCGGAAAAATGCACGCGCCTGACAAAAGGAGTCCTCGCAGGCCTCTGCCGTCAGCTTTTCACCCTGTGGGATATGGACATTGATGATGGGTGTGCCGCGCCGGATATGCGTTTTCCACTTCGCAGGGAGCGATGTGTAGACGGGATAATACATAGGATAGATCTGAAACTGCAGTCTGCCCAGACGAAAGATATTAGGCGACAGATGGTTTTGAATCCAGCCGAGGTTTTCAAGACCCAAAAATCCGGTTTTCTTTTTGCAGTTATCACACCAGAGTGTGATGTCCTCCATAGTTTTGTCAAATACTTCTTCACTTATTCCACGCCTGTGGTATTCCGTCAGCGTGTCTTTTGCCCGAAGAACCGCAAAGGCAAGGGCTAACAGATAAGCGTCGCTTCCGATTACTTTAGAATAGTCTTTGATAAAACGGGAAAAGTCATGCTTATCTTTGTACTTTTCGTATACGGCGTCTGTCAATTCCCGATGATTTCGATAAAAGGCAAAATGAGCATTCTTCAGTTCAACTGGTAGGCCGATTTTCTCCGAAAAGGCATCCATCCATTGTTCGTTTGTCATTGTCGTTCTCCCGTCGCTTGATGTAAGTCAATTTGACATTATATCCTGAGAAGCTTAAAATTACAACCGTCTGTCGGGTAATTATATTGTTTTCTGTTTAAACGCACTTAAATCTTTGACCTTATAGATTATTTTATTGCCGCAAATTCAAACAGTCAAATTATTGAAATATTAAGTTTATGTTTTTTATATTTTTCGAGTTCTGAGGGGAATTGAAAATGATTAATACTTGTTAAATGCTAAGGAATGTGCTATAATGTGTTAAATTATGGAAGGAGGAGAAAAGCCATGGAGCCGACAAAGGAACAGCTTGAAAGGTTAA